>CADBPU010000053.1 GCA_902796635.1 uncultured Eubacteriales bacterium
ACTGAACAAATAATAAGTACCAGAAGACCAATTGCTTCTGTAAGCATCAAACTCCACAGTAAATGTTGAGATAAATCCGCCTGATGCTGAAGTCATATTTATCCCTGTCGCAGCGGCTGTTGTGATTTCATAAGCTGTTGAGCCATTAAAATCCAACTCCCAACCATTGAAGGTTGCACCGTTTCTTTCTGGAGTGCCAAAATTGTAATATGTTGGGGTGAAATTTGCAAGAATATCTTTTGTCTGAGATCCTTGTATTCTACCACCATTTGCATCCAAAGTTATGTATGGCGTCCATGGCACGGTTAATACCTTATTTTCATAAACACCATTATTCACTGCCAACCACCAGTTGGTGTTTGTCATTTCATAGCCATCTCTTGTGACTGTTGGCCTTGAAATGGTGCTAACATTTGCCACGTTGAAGGTGCCATTATATCTATAAGTGCTTCCGCTTTGAAGTATCCAATTTGGGTCAGAAATTCTTCCACCATTTGCATTGATTGTGATGGTGTATTCAACCATTTCCCACTGTGCGGTGATTGTTTGTGCGCCCGTTGTTCCACTAGGAACATATGTTGCATATCCACCAGAATTACTAATGAGCTGACCAGCACTATTATTTGATAACGTCCAGCCAGTAAATCTGTATCCAGGCCTTACTGGAACATCCAAATAGTATAACTCATCATTTTGCATTGTTATGGTAAAAGAACCACTCTCTTTAGTGTTATATGCCACAATCATTTCTGTGATACTTGTCAGTTCACCAACAGACAGATCGTTTGTATCCAAACGGATATAATGTCTTCCTAGAGTTGTTGTGCTTGGCATAAACGTCTTAGAAACGTATCCATAATTCCCCATTACGTATGTACTATAACCCGTTCCTATCAAATACAAATCAACATTACTTGTAGGTCCTTCTGCATATCTACCAAAATAAGCACCGAGATAATATGTTTGATTATTGCTAAGATTTGGCAAATGATAGTCAGTAAGATTCATATAACCATAAGTATCGTTTGAAGCTTTTGATACTGTGGTGAGCGAATAAACACCATTACCATCAATTGAATACCTAATTATGCCATTTCCAGAAACTGTAGCTGAACTTACAGGTTGTTTTAGTCTCAACAAATTTTCGTAGGCCTCTCCACCATTAAGGTTTATTGTAACTTCTCTTTCCCAACTTGCATAAACTGTGACACTTTGATTTGGAACCAACAATCCGCCAACCAATGATCCATCATAAGAACTATCAGTTATTATCAAGTTTCTTATATTGCCTGTGAAATAATTTCCAGTAGCAGTAGCTCCCGTACCTGCTTCTGCGCCTAAAATCATTGAATTTGCAGAATTATAAGCTAGCCAATTATGATCCTCATCTTTAATGGTTTTCCATACATCATCAATAGCAACATCCCAATACGATCCTCCACCATATACGTACCGATAAGACATACCAAAAGTATGCCAACCGCGACTAAGAGTGGTCAAGTTTCCATCTACATTATCATAACCTGAAGAACTGCCATTTGTTCTGTACAAACACATTCCGTTATAATTGCCACCAGTTTCATAACCAAATGCCCAACCACCACCTTCTGTGCAAGACAGCAAGCTGACATTTGAAGTGTCGTCATACACGCCCCAGTTGTTGGAATATGCTTGAAAACTCACATAAAGTTCGGCGTCCGCAGCTCCACCGCCATATTTATATGCTTTTCCAAAATTAACATAATTTGAACCAGTAAAATTGTATTGCCAGCCCATAAATTTGTATCCTACTTTTGTTGGAATGTAAGATGCAAGATCACTGGCTGTGTAATATGTGCCATAAGTCATACTATATGTTTTGTTTGATGTTGAGTTATCAGGAAATTTTCCACCATTTGGATTAAAAGTAATAGTGTAACTAGCAGCATGCAAAGTGTCATCAATGCCAAGTGGGTTTGATGAACTTGAAGTTGTTTGAGTGCCGTCAGCGACGGATTGGTCGGAGCTGGTGGCACGATGCCCACCGCCCAGCAATGCACTTGTACCACCAAAAAGTGATGCCAAAGCAATCAGCATCACAATAAGCATTTTAAGCCTGCCGGCAAAACTAAATCTTTTTACACCTGTTGAATTTGTTGTTTGATTTTTTGTTTGATTAAAATTTCTCATAACTTCACCTATCCTTATCATGTGTTTTTCACGAAAATATATAAGTATTCTTTTATTCAAATATATTTTACTCACAAAAATATAGAGTGTCAAACAAAAATGTGCTTTTTTTGTAGTTTTTTTTAATTTATTAAAAATATGATAATTTTGTTATGTTGAAGAAATTTATATTTTGTCGTCCTGTTTTTTTATATGTCATCCTGACGTAATTATATTTTGTCATCCTGAGAAAATTTATATTTTGTCATCCTGATCATTTCTCTTTTCTAGACCCTTGAAGGATCTATTCCATTCCGAACGCTTGCGTGAGAGAATATAAGGTTGAGATTCTTCCAAAGCCAAGACATGCTGCTCGGTCAGAATGACATGTTGTTATTATTTTGTCATCCTGAGGAACACAGTGACGTGAGGATCTCAACCACTGAATGAGAATATCACTTTTTTGTAATTTTGTAGCCATTGTTGGTTTTTTGAACCTTTATTGACTTTATGTCATCATTTTGCGCATTTTTGCTACTATTTTTTATTTTTGTCGAAAAAATGTCGCTATTTGCGTTTTTTGTCTGCATTTTGCTTGCTTTTGACATTTTTTTGCGATTTTGACTGATTTTTAATTTTGATGTTGCAGATTTTTCATGTTTTACTATTTTTGTTTGAATTTTTGCAGATTTGTTGCTGTTTGTTGAAATAACTTGCTTATTTTCACTATTTGTCGCAAGTCTTGCGGTTTTGTTGGTGATTGTTGAGAGTTTCACGTTTTTGTCGTAATTTGACGAATTTTGTCGTAAATTTTGTGATCTTTGTAAATATTGTTCATATTGTCTTGCATCAGCAAAAACATCATTAGGCACAAATTCCACACTTTCGGCAGTTTTCCCAGTGTTTATTTTTGAATATTCTTTAAGCAAAAACTGCTTTTTGGTTTTGAAATAGTACACCACAGAATAGACAATAAAAATACCGCCAAAAATACCCTCTATGGGGTAAAAAATATCAACTATGGTAGAAAAACCAAAACGGCTGAAAACAAAGCCCAAACTGAGTGTTATGACTGAGCAAATAAACTTGTTTGATATGTACTGAAAAAGCCACTCCACGATTGTGTATGCCACCACGCAAATTGTGGTGAATATGGCAAGCCACAGCACTATTGCATAAATCACGCCAAACGTCTTATTTGTACCATTTGCAACAGCAAGCATAGGCATATCACTGACAAAAATTTCGTTGCCACCATGCATAATGGTTATTAGTATCAACCCCACCAAAAACGCCAGAATTCCCGCAGAAATTCCACATGCAAGACCAATCTGTTTTTTGCTCATATACTGACTTGTTTTGGCGATGATGAAAATATTTGAAAATGTGTTCATAAACACATACAGCACAAAATAAATAAGTGCAGAAAACGCGCTGCCAGAAGTGTTGTCAGCCGAAACCATCTGTCTGCTTGTACCAAACAAAAAAGTGAGTGAAACAATCAAAATCAAAACCAGCATCACAGGCAAAATTGCATCTGTGATTTTGTAAATAAATTTTAGTCCCACAGACACAACAATCACAACTATCATCACAGTCAAAATTGAGATATAGCAAAAGTTGTAGCCAGCACCAAACATAATTTGACCTATGCTGTCGCTACCTGCAATCATAGATGACAATGTGATGAAAGATGAAAGTATAAAAGCAAAGTCAACAAACACACCTGCTTTGCCAAACATTGCTGATGTCAAATCACTGATGGATTTTGGCCTTAAATTTTTACCTAATTTTGAAAAAATATAAAAGCAAAAAAAGAACAACGCCCCAACCAGCGCAATCAAAAAAAGTGAAAAATATCCCCAAGAGCCAAAGAACGAAACTACTTCTTTTCCACTGACAAAACCTGCCCCAATAATTGCGCCAACAACAGCCATAATAAAAGTGAATATGAAAGATTTTTTCATAAAAAAATGATATAACAAAAGCCATCTTAAACAAAGCTATTCTTATATCAAATTTTCAAAAATATTATCAAAAATTGCAATTTTTGCATGTTTTTTGCTATTTTTTGGCCATTTTTTTGCATTTTTTATCAAATTTTTATAAAACTACAAAATTTGTCTTGGGCAAAAAATTACTACTTTTCAATATAAATAATTCTTCTGCATTGTTCGCATTCATGAGTGCCAGAATTTTTCAAACTATCAAGTGCAGAAGAAGAAAGTTCCACCCTGCAACCACCGCAACGTTTGTCTACAAGTGGCACCAAAACAGGAAAAATTCCATCTTGTTTGAGTGTCTTATATTTTGCCAATTTTTGTGCGTCAATTTCTTTTTCAAGTTTTGCCATTTTGGCTTTTATTTCATCAAGTTCTGGTGTTGTTTTTTCAGTCTTTTCTGCCGACTCTGTTTTAAGTTGTTCTCTCTTTTCTTTTGCATCCAAAATCTTTTTTCTGTATGTTTTGTAGTCAAGCACCACTCTTTTGACTTCTGCATTGTGGCTTGCAATTCTACTATCAAGTTCTGCAAGTTGTTTTGCAGTTTGACTTGTTTTTGCATCAAAATCTTTGAGTTCTTCTGGACTCATTTTTTCTATGTCAAGTTTGCTACATTTTTCAACATAAGCAATACCCTTTCTTTCAACTTCCATAAGTTTATTCAAACTTTCAAGCAATTTTTTTGATGTATCTTCAAGTTCCAGAATTTTTGTTTGGCAATCTTTGATTGTTTTATTCAAATTTTCAACAACCTTTTCATTGCCCAAAGATTCTTTTTTTAATTTTTTAAGTTTTTTGTCTAAATCTTGATATTCTAATAATTTATTACCCATATTTCCCCTTTTTGCATCAATTATCAATACGATTTTAATTTTCGGCTTGTTCTTCAAACAATGATAGTGCTTCTCCAATTTTGTTGTATTCAAATTGTAATTTTGAAGCAAGTGCACCAACTTGCGCTTTGAAATCTGCAAGTTGTTTTTGTCTTGCAATAAGATATTCATAAAAAACTTCGTAATTATCTGTAAAATTGGTTTTTCCAAAAATCAATTCAAGTTCATTCAAATTATCTTTGCCTTTTGTTACCCTTATGACATCATAAAATCTATTGTCTTCTCTTACAAGTTTATCAACCAAAATTTTGAAACCATGCGAAACAAGATATTCTCTAAGTTTTGGAGCATCTTTCATTGGTTGAAGCACAAAATCATAAAGTTTTTTTGGCTTATTTTCCAAAATCTTGATTATTTCATCTCCACCCATACCAGCAATAATTGCAACTTTGATTTTGTCATGCTTTGTTGTTGGCTCAAATCCATCACCTTCTCTAAAACTGACAAATTGCAAAATATTAATGCTATCAGCAAGAGAAACTGCTTTATTCAAACATTGTGCACTCTTTTCTGTTGCAATAACTTCTTCTGTTTTGTCTTGCAAAACAAGTTCTGCCGTTACAAGTCCGTGGTCGCAACCAATATCGGCAATAACTTTTGCTTTTGGACATAAATCTACAACTGCTTCAAGTCTTGGACTTAAATTTAATACACTAGACATAAATTCTCCTTTGGTATAATATTACTACAAAAACACAAAAAAACAAATCAAAAACACAAGTTTTGAAAATGTTTTTTTAATGATATTTTTAATCAGCAAAATCTTTCAGTTTTTTGCTTCTTGATGGATTTCTAAGTTTTCTTAATGCTTTTGCTTCAATCTGTCTTATTCTTTCACGTGTTACATTAAACTCTTGTCCAACTTGTTCAAGTGTTTTTGGACTTCCATCATCAAGGCCATATCTTAGTCTTATAACTTTTTGCTCACGTGGAGTCAATGTTTCTATAACACTCAAAAGTTGACCTTTAAGCATGCTGTGTGTTGCTGCATCATCAGGCATGATTGATGTTTCATCAGGAACATAGTCGCCAACTTTGCTATCTTCATCACCAACGGGGTCCTCCAAACTGAGTGGGTCCTGTGCAATTTTTTGAATTTCTGTAACTCTTTCAGGAGATATATTCATCTCTTTTGCAATTTCATCAACTGTTGGTTCTCTGCCAAGTTCTTGAAGCATGCGTTTACTGATTCTTGCAAGTCTGTTGATTGTTTCAACCATATGAACTGGTATACGAATTGTTCTGGCTTGATCTGCCATTGCTCTTGTTATGCTTTGACGTATCCACCAAGTGGCATAAGTAGAAAACCTGAAACCCTTTGTATAATCAAACTTTTCAACTGCTTTCAAAAGACCAATATTTCCTTCTTGTATCAAATCCAAAAAAGACATTCCATTTTTTCCACTATATCTCTTTGCAATACTGACAACAAGACGCAAATTTGATTCACACAATTTTGCCTTTGCGCTTTCGTCGCCTTCAATAACTCTTTTTGCAAGTTCAATTTCTTCTTCTTGCGAAAGAAGTGGCACACGTCCTATGTCTTTTAAGTACATTTTGACAGGATCATCAACACTGACTTGATTGATTAATGATTCAAGTGCTTCTTTGTCAAGATCTTCTTGTTTTTGTGTAATAATTTTTATTTTATTCTTTTTAAGTTCTGCAATAACTTCTTCAATTTCAGCAGCAGAAGATTCATATTTTAAGAATTTTAAGTAAATATCTTCTTCTTGCAAACTGCCTTTCTTTTTTCCAATCTCTAACAATTTGTTATATTCGTTTATATATTTTTCGTTCAATTTCTTTACCCCACTTTATTTAACAAAGTTTTTTTCTCGTTTATTTCTTTTGAAAGTTCACCAGCTCTTTTGATGAGTGCGAGCTTTACTTCTTCATTTGTACAATTTTGAATTTGAGCATTGACTTGATTTTGCTTTGCAATCAATTTGTCAAGTTGAATTCTATTCAAACACGCTTCAAATTCTTTTTCTGGATTTAATATTTTTGAAAAATCATAATTTATCAAATCATTTATTTCTTTATTGCTTTCAACATCAAAATCATCATATAATTTTGATATGATAGGAAAATTGTTTTGCTTCAAATATTCATAAAACTCTTTGAAATTATTATTGACAAAATCTTCAATTTCAACATCATGAACAAATGATTTTTTATGTAAGATGCTTGCAAGTATAAATTGCTCAGCTTTGTAGTTTTTTGATTGCACAACTTGCACTTCGATATTTGATTGAGAATTTGTATCATTTTTGATTGCTTTATTACGCATCATGTTGAGTTGTCTTGATATGGTTTCCTTTGGAACTTTGCTGATTTTTGCAATCAAATCAACATAGACTTGCTTTTCACTTTCCTTTGGAATTCCAAGCACAATTTTGATACTATTATCAATAAATTTTGAAATATTGTCTCGATTGTTTAAGTCCAATTTATCTGCTTCATGTTTTATCTCAAATTCATATACCGGCAAACTTTTATCAATCAGTTTTTGATACTCTGTCGCACCATATTTTTTTATGTATTCATCTGGGTCAAGTTTTTCTGGAAGTTCCAAAATTTTGATTTCCAATCCTTCTTCAAGCAACGGCTCCAAACTTTTTGCCGTGGCTTTTTGACCTGCGCTATCGCCATCAAAACAAACAACTACGCTATCAACAAATCTACTAAGTGTTGCGACGTGATTTTTGTTAAATGCAGTGCCCATTGTTGCAATGGCATTGTCAAAACCGGCTTGATTTAGTGCCACAACATCCATTTGACCTTCAACCAAAATTGCATAGTTTTTGTTTAAGCGTGCTTTACTCAAAAAGTTAATGCAATAGATGTTGCTACTCTTATTAAATAATGGCGTCTGTCTG
>CADBPU010000054.1 GCA_902796635.1 uncultured Eubacteriales bacterium
AGGTTTACTCCTACCTCGTTTGCTGCTTCCATCTTGAACTTGTTGAGGGTCTCTCTGCCCTGCTGTGATGTGATACCTTTCATTTTTTCTTTTCCTACAGATACTTAGATGTTTCAGTTCTCTGCGTTCCCTTTATTACAGTATGTATTCGTGTAATAACGCTGGTTGATTAAAACCAGCGGGTTTCCCCATTCAGAAATCTACGGATCACAGGCTGTTTGCGCCTACCCGTAGCTTATCGCAGCTTACCACGTCTTTCATCGGTGTCTAGTGCCAAGGCATTCACCATACGCTCTTTATAGCTTGATCGTATACGTCGATTTTCTTTTTACTTTGTTAATTTTCTTAACTCAGCGTAAATTGATTCGCTTGAAACAGCAAAAACTTGTTTTGCCTTTCAACAATATGAATGATACTTATTTACACTAATTGTATTGATATTTGATATCGTTCTCTATTTGAATTATGCAGTTGTCAATGTGCTTGCTGCAACGGTTTTGCCGTTTGACAGCTTTGATAGTTTAGCACAACGCAATTTTTATGTCAACACTTTTTTGAAAAATTTTTTTATTTTTTTTGACAATTTTTTAAGTAATTACTGACTAAATCTTAAAGACATACATTTTACTGACTTTTTTGATTTTCTAAATATTAAATCAGCTAGACAAAGTTATAAATAAAAATATTGAAAAACAAAAAAAGACATGAAATTTTGTCTTTTTTTGTTAAATGTATTATTTTTATTTTTTTATAATTCTTTATCATATTTCAAAAGAGCACTTTTATATTTTTGAACATTTTGGTAAAACTCTTTTTTATAAAATATTTTACAATTTATTTTGTTAAGATAATTACTTATATATATAAAAGGTTTTTCCGAAATAAAATATTTATATTCAGTATTGCCATAATTAATAAAATCAACCAAATCTTTTGGGTGAAAGTATTTGTAGTTTTCTTTGTCACCATCATAAGGACCATAGAGACTATTCAAAATAAATTCATACTTTTCTGTATCTGTAAAGTACTCAAAATTAATTTTCCCATCTTTACCTAATAATAATGATAAAAATTTATTTTCTATTTCATTTTTCTTTACTAGTTCCATCTGTCCAATGTTTTTTACAGCATAATCAGTAAATGAATTTAACTTTTGAATTACTTTAACACATGTTTTACCAGATTTTCCAAGACCTGATAATTTGTCTGATTGATTTTGTCTTAAAGATTGCACAATATATGTTGAAATACTATTGATATTATTGTATCCTGCAGTATCTTCTAAATTATTTAATAAATGTAATTGATTTTTAACCAAATCATCGATAATCAAATAATTAAACCATTCTCTGCTTAAATTTATGTCGTGCTGACTTAAATACTGTCTTATATTAAAATAATTGAACACATCTTCTTTATTTTTAATTTTTGATTTATTAGCTTGTTGTGTTTTGATTATGTTCATTTTTAATAAAGTTTCATAACAATTTCTTATAACTGGAATGGCGTCATATTTATTTATATTTGTTTTTGACAAATTGCAAAATACATCAATTTGCATAAACAACTTGTCAATAAGATATTGATTGGGTAAGTGGAAAGCATTTTGGATTAATGCTTTAAGTTTATCAGTATCATTATTAAAATAACATTTCAATAAATTATCATAGCCAATTGCATCCGAGAGTAAATTTGCAATATTTACTTCAAAAATATATCTTTCATTTGTATTATCTAAAAATTTTTTGCTAATAAATTCTGTAATACCTTCATTAATACCGATATTGTGTCTATTTATAGTGTAAATTTCTCCACCTTTTTCTGGTACTAAGGTCGAATTTTGTATAATGCCTGATTTATATGATAAAGAATTTTTATTTTTATTCCATTTTTGAGCATCTGAAATTGAATGTATCATTTCGTGCATCAAAACTTCGGGCTCCAATACTTTATTTCTATCTTTTATTATATAAATTCTATTTGTTTTTGATGAATAAAATGCTATAGAATAAAGATTGGCACCAAATTTTTTTGCTTCTTCAGAATCTATATATGAATAGCCAACTGATTGAAATTTTGAATAAACTTTTGATCTTGTTTTTCTGTCCAAAATAGAAGTATTTTTTATTATTATTTGTTGCAATGTTTTTATTATTTCATAATCTTTTTTTTCAAATTCTTGCATGTTATTATAATAACAAACATTATCTTTGTTGTCAATATTGAGATTATAAACTTTTTCATAAATAACAAAAAAAGTGATATTTAATCACTTTATTTTTTGAAACTATCTCTATATAGTTGTTTTGCTTCGGCAATCGCAAGCTTTGCGTCTTCTACATTTAGTGGCTTGCCTTCAACTTCTGTACGACCTTCACTTTCATCTTTATAAACCCTGAAAAAGTTTATCATTTCATCAGCAATATGCCTTGGCAAATTATCTATTGAAGTATATTCATTATATAGTGGGTCATTGCACGGAATTGCAATGATTTTTTCATCTCTTTTACCATCATCAAGCATAATCATCATGCCAACAGGATAACATTTTACAAGAACCAATGGATCTAGGGCTTCACTAGAAAGCACCAAAACATCAAGTGGGTCGCCATCGCCACACAAAGTTTTTGGAATAAAGCCATAGTTTGCAGGATACATTGTGCTTGTATGCAAAATTCTATCTAATTTTATATAGCCAGTTTCTTTATCTAATTCATATTTCTTTTTTGAGCCCTTTGCAATTTCTATAACTGCAACAAATTCATCAGGTGAAATTCTATTTTCATCAATATCGTGCCAAATATTCATAATCCCTTCCTTTTATATTGTTATATATTATATATAATATTATTAATTTATAATATAGATATTATTTTATAATTTTTTCATCCAAATATGATGCCATCATATCAGCCATTGCAAGAAGCACTGCAACAGGAAATTGATAGTATGCTTCACTTATGGCATAACTACCACCCTTCACTCTCATATCAAAACCACTCATGTGCCAGTTGATTGCCATTGCTTCTTCCCTTGTCAGTTTGATAAATCCGCAAAGCATATAAACACTTTTTTCACCATGTCCATAAGGCAATTCGTCCTGCACAACATAATATGGTTGTTTTGTCCACTCTCCATTGACCTTTACATTTCTATAATCAACAGTATAAGTGTTCACTTTGCAAATATCGTGCAAAAGTCCCATAATAGCCAAACTTTCATCACTAACAACTGATTGATAGTTTTCACCGTATTCATTTTTTACAAGTGCAACAAGTCTTTTGTACACATTGATTGTGTGCTGGCAAAGTCCACCTTCATAATTGCTATGAAATTTTGTACTTGCTGGTGCCGTGAAAAAATCTGTACTTTCTACCCATGCAAGCAATTTGTCAGCACCTTCTCTTTTGACATATTTGTTGTAAATCTCTAAAAATTCTTCTTTATTACCCATATTGATATTATACAATAACAATATAAATTAAACAAACAAAATAACTTTGTTGAAAAATATTAAAAATTATTGAAAATAAAATCAAAAACAACAAATTTCTACAAATATTTTAATATATTTCTTGGTTTTTATTGAAAATATCTCAACAAAAATATATAATATGAAATGTATGGAAAGTGCAAAAGAGCTAATCAAAAAAGAAAATTTATTAAAAAAGGGCGAGAAAATTGCAGTTGCCACAAGTGGCGGTATTGACAGTATGACTCTGCTCCATTTTTTGCATTCCTTAAAAAATGAATATCAAATTGAAGTTGTTGCAGTAAACGTTGACCACATGATAAGAGAAAATAGCCAAGATGACAGCAAATTTGTTGCAGAGTATTGCAAAGAGAATAATATTACTTGCTATAAATTTAAGGTGGACATTTTGAAACTTGCAAAAAGTAAAAAACTAGGCACAGAAGAAGCAGCGAGAATTGCTAGATACAAAGTGTTTGACAGTGTTATAGCAAAAGGTCTTGCAGATAAAATTGCTATTGCACATCACCAAGAAGACCAAGTTGAAACAATACTCTTAAATATTTTTAGGGGTGCTGGACTTAAAGGTGCAAGTGGGATGGAAGCAAAACAAGAAAATTACATAAGGCCACTGCTTTCAACCAAAAAAGTTGAAATTTTGCAATATGCAAAAGAAAACGAAATTCCATACGTAGAAGACCAGACAAACAGAGATATAAATTATTCTAGAAATTTTTTAAGAAATAAAATTTTGCCAGAACTTAGAGAACGTTGGAATAATATTGATAATAATATCTTAAATTTTTCAAAAATATGCAAACAAGATGATGAATATATAAACAAAAATATTAATTTTGATGACATTTTGATTGAAAATAATTGTGCCAGAATTCCACTATATAAATTTGTCAGTCCAGACTCTATTCAAAACAGAGTTTTGAGATATGCATTTCAAAAATTAGGATTATCAAAAGATATAGAAAAAAGACATTTGAATATCCTAAAAAGTTTGATTAAAAACGGAGAAAATGGCTCAAAAATCAGTCTCCCTAACAAATTAAAAGCAAGTTTGGATTATGATGAACTCGTGTTGTTTTTACCGGAAAAAAAGCCAGAATTTGTGCCAAAAGATTTCAAAGTTGGCAAAACAAATTTTGATGATTTAACCGTTTCAATCAAAAGGACAAATTCTTATAATTTGAACGAAAAAAATTGTCATGTTATTGATGCTGAAAAATTGCCAAATGATGCAAAATGGAGAACAAGAAATAACGGAGATTTATTCACAAAATTTGGCAGTGGAGAAAAAAAACTGAAAGACTACATGATAGACAAAAAAATACCAAACTTATTGCGAGAAAGAATACCGGTTTTGGCAAGTGAAAATGAAGTTTTTTGCGTTTTGGGATATGAAATCAGTGATAAAGTAAAAGTTGATGAAAATACAAAAAAGGTTTATGTTATATCTTATCAAAAGAAAAAATAAAATTATCTTGCTTATTTGAAATTAATTTTATATAGTAAAGCACAAAAAAACAACGAAGAATCGTTGTTTTTTGTTTAAGTACGTAAGAATAACACGAAAGAAACGAGTGTTTTCTTATTATTAATCGACATATAGTCCTGCTGTGATTTTGTCCCCACCATTCATTTGAAGAAGAAGTGTGTTTGATGCATTGCCACCATTTATTTCATCAGTTCTTACAAACCAACCATCTTGTTTTTCAACACCATTCCAATTGTTATATTCAACAGGAAGCATTTTGACATCAACTGCACCAGCTTTTGCCTTTGTTGTGAGATTGAATGCATTTCCGTCTTTGACACTTACATCTATATTTCTTTGAGCAATAATTGTGTTTTCACCAGAAACATTTACAAATGTTGCAGCGACTTTTCCACGCATTGCTGTAAGATTTACGCTTCCATAAATATTTGAGACACTTATGTTATGATTGTCGCAATGAACCGTTAAATCTCCATGTGATTCGCAAACTGTAGCACCACCATTTGTTGAATTTATTTCGGCACCATTTTGTATTCTGTTAATATAAACATCACCCTTTTTTGCAGTTATGCTGAGTGTATGATAAGCATTGTTTATAAACAAACTGCCATCTCCAATATTTAATGAACAATATTTTACATCATTTGTTGCACCAAATATAGTCAAAGCTACACCATATGCTGGCTCTAATTCAGTAATGTCAACACCAACTGAGCCAAATATACGAATATTGTTTGAACCTTCGTCGCAATATAATCCCTTTAATACAAAACCAGCCCAAAACTCAATATCTCGTGCATTGATATAAGTATCTCCACCAACAACACCAGAAACTTTTACGTTTCCACCTTTTTCTATATCATGAATAATGACATCACCAAAAACACCTTTGGCTTTATTGTTATTCATAATTTCATCTGTCATATCTGTGTAACTATCTTTTCTGTTTCTCCAACTGCCAGGCATTGAGCCAATTTCAACAAGTGGATTTTGCCCCGTGATATCAACATTGCCACCAATATTTGAATTTACGAGGATTGAACCAGCCAAACTATTGACTTTCAAATTTCCATTGATTTGTGCATCGACAGTTATTCTGCCATAATTTGTGTTTAATATCAAATTGTTTTCCACAACAACATTTTTATCCAATTTTACCGATGCATTAAACAATTTTTTACTTGAAGTTACTTCCAAATTATTGATTTTGAATTGATTGTTGTTTCCAACATTTATATTGTTTGATGCAGTTGAAATTTTAAGGTTTTGTAAACGGAATGAAGTGTTGTCAGATTTTTTTTGTGGTAAGTAAATTCTAACTCTGCTATTGTTTTTGAATAAGAAACCTGTTGGCTCTAATGTCCTAATTTTTAAGACACCATTGCTATCAATAACTATGCTATCTTTGTTTATAACTGTGTATTGTTTGTTGCCATCTTCATCAACTGTTTCTTCACAATATGAAACTTCTTTTAAATCGTCTTTTACAATACCTTGCATATTTGTAACAATTTCTACAACTCCACCTGTTGTGCTTGCATCATCAAAATATTCTATTGTTATGTCAAGATTTTTTGTTTCAATATCAATGGTTTGCAAATTATCTGGGCTAAAAGTGAATTGAAGTTGGCTTTCTGTTTGACTTAATGAGAGCCATGTGTAGCCAAACAAACTGACATGACCAAACATCATGATAGCAAAACCTGCCAAAACAACCATTAATACTATACCTATTAAGATTAATATTGTATTAAATATCTTTTTCAACAACATAATCACACCTCTCTTATTTTTATTATATCATGATATAATAACAAAATCAATAGTCAATTTTTATTTATAAATATTATATATATACTACAAGTTATAATTATTCTAAAATACCTTTAATTCTTCTTATGCCGGCACTGCTACTTTCTTCTTTCACAAGTTTGAAATGTCCCAATTCTCCTGTATGTTTTACGTGTGGACCACCACAGATTTGCTTGTCGTAATCGCCAATACTATAAACCGTTACTTGTTCGCCATACTTTGTGTCAAAAATACCAATAGCACCACTTTTGTGAGCCTCATCTGGCGTCATGGTTTCACAACTTACAGGCAAATCTTCTGCAATTTTTTGATTTACAATATCTTCTAATTGCTTTTTCTCTTCTTCTGTCATTTTGTGGTCTAAATTGAAGTCAAAACGCATTCTCTCTGCTGTGATATTGCTACCACGTTGCTCAACTTGATTGCCGAACATTCTTTTAAGTGTTTGCAAAACCAAGTGTGTGCAAGTGTGATATTTGGTTTCCATTTCTCCCTGACTTCCAAGTCCACCCTTAAACACAGCAGTCAAACTTGCACGCGAAAGTTCTTGATGTGCTTTTACTTCATTTTTATATCCTTCCAAATCAACAGCTATGCCTTTTTGTTTTGCAAGTTCTGTCGTAAGTTCTATTGGAAATCCAAAAGTGTCATGTAAGCGGAAAGCAACATCACCAGTCAAAATATTGTTTTGAACATTTGTTATTGCCTTGTTAAATTCTTTAAGCCCCGCATTAAGTGTATTGCTAAATTTTCTTACTTCTTTGTTTAATTCTTCAATAATAACTTGGTGATTTTTTTCAAGTATTGGACATTCATCTTTATAATAATTTACAAAATAATCAACAAGTTTTGAAACTTGCATCAAATCTGTGCCAATATTTTTTGAATATGTTACTGCTCGTCTAATCAATCTTCTCAAAACATAACCTTGACCAACATTTGATGGGCTAACTCTATGTTCATCACCCAAAACAAAAGTGCTTGCACGCAAATGGTCAACAACAATTCTATATGACCTTGTTGCTTCTTCACTATCTTGATATTTCGCAGAACTAATTGATTCCAAAACAGCAATAGCGCCCTTCATAACATCAATTTCGTATGCAGACTTATAACCATTGAGTGCTGCAACATTTCTTTCAAGTCCCATTCCAGTATCAACGTTTTTTTGTTCTAGAAGTTTTGGTTTGTCGCCAGCTTTTTCTACAACATATTGCATAAATACATTGTTTCCTATCTCAACATAATGACCACAATCGCAAGAAGGATTACAATTTGGACCACATGCTGGGACATCGGTTACATAAAACATTTCGGTATCTGGACCACATGGGCCACTATCACCTGCACTCCACCAATTATTTTCTTTGCCAAAATAGAAAATTTGATTTTTTGGCATCCCACATTTTTGCCAAATTTCTGCACTTTCTTCATCTCTTGGTGCATCATTATCACCAGCAAAAACACTAACAGCAAGCCTTTCAACAGGCAAGCCCAAATATTTTTGACTTGTCAAAAATTCAAAACTACTTTTGATTGCTTCTTCCTTAAAATAATCTCCCAAACTCCAACGGCCAAGCATCTCAAAAAAAGTAAAGTGATTTGCATCACCAACAGAATCTATATCGTTTGTGCGCAAACATCTTTGCACATTGAAAAGACGTTTGCCTTGTGGATGTGGCTTACCTAAAAGATATGGCACAAGTGGTTGCATACCTGCTGTTGTAAACATAACGGAGCCATCTTGTTCTGGCACCAAACTACTACCTTGAATTTGTGTGTGGTTGTGAGATTCAAAAAAATCTATCCACATTTTTTTAAGTTCTTTTACATTTAAGTGTTTCATTTTTTTTAACCTTTTCCTTATTTCTTGTAATACTTTATATTTTAATATTTTTATATCTATTTGTCAACAAATGACTATTGTAATATATAATATTAATTAACTAATATATATAATTAATAATCAAAATAATAAATTATAGTCGCATAAAATTTACAATATTTTTTCAAAATAAAAAACTGCATTGTTTGCAGTTTTTGTTTTATTCAAATGAAGTGATTGCATTGTTTTGAGCATCGTACCAACCCTTTTGAGTTGATGTATTTAACATACTAACACCCTGAGATTGCAATGCTTGAATATAAATTGTAATTCTATATTGGTGATCACTATAACTAACTAATTCCTGACCTGTTGATTCATTTACTATCAATTTGATTGGCAAAGTAACTTCTGTGTTATTTGTAAGAATTCCTGAATTGGTATAGTTATAATAATAAATACCATTGCCATCAGTAAAACATTTTGAAACAGCAGGATTACTATTATCTTCTTGACTCATAACAACAATAGTGTTTTCTGTGTATTCTCCATTGATTAAAATTTCAAATTTGGCTTTTATTCTAATATAACAAGAATTGATACCAATATTTTTTACTTTCAAATCATAGAATATAGATTCACCTGGCATAAGAGACCCTGCTGGCATTGCTATTGGTGAAAGAATTTCTGTATTTGTACCGTACTCATAAACCTTGCATTGAATTTTGACATTTCCTGTTGTTATAATAGAAGGATTTGTGTTTTTTGTATCCGAAAAATATGCATTGGTTATTGTTATAATATTAAATGTCAATAATAATGCAATCAACACGCAAAGAATAGCAAATACAATTCTATTTATTATTTCTTTTTTACGTATTGTTGATAAACTGATATCTGTATTTTCCATTACAACCTCCTTTTTCTTATTGTAAATTTTAACTTATCCAATTTGATGGATATGTGCCAAATTTTGTTAAACCCAAAGCATTTGCTTGAACTGCTTCTACATAAACTTGTATTTTTAAGCTTGCTGGCATATCATCATTGAGTGTTATGCTTTGTAATAATTGAATTATTGCATCAGGAGCAACTTGTGTTGTTGAACCTGATTTATAGTATAACCACCCTGCTTGAATGTTTGTATTATCGTTGCTACTAGAACAATTTGTGTTGTTTGAAGCAATCCAATTATCTGCAAGATTAAATGTTATTACATCAAAAACAGAATCTTGACTTGCATCCAAATTACTCCAATTGCAAGTAATTCTCGCTCTAATATAAACATTAATGTCAGAATCCGAAGTTATACTTATTGTTGGCTGTGTTGCGATTGGTGTTGCTTGCAGTTGACTTGCAAAAGTATAAATACCATTGCTTCCAGTCAAGCTCGCACTTGGAGTTACACTAACTGCAACAACAGGCACATCTCCCGTCAAGTTGACTTCTACACTATCACTAAACCATGCATAAGTATATCCCAAAAATGCCACAATCAGCAAGACTGCGGATACAATCATAAATACAAAACTATCAAAAATATGTTTTGTCTTTGTATACATTTCAAAATCTCCTTACGCAAATTTTGGTTCTATACTAAACATTTCCTTTATAATAAATGATAGCACAATCATTCCTAAAAGTCCAAATAAAATAGGCATATTTCCTTTTAATGTATAAATCGTTTTGCCAACTAAGTAATTTGAATAAATTACTTTTCCTACAACATTTTTGTATTGCATGAATTGAGAATCGGTTTGATGTTCATATTCTTGTGTAGTGCTATTGTATTGCAAGCCCTTGCATTCAATTTGGTCATTTTCATAATCTATCGCAACAATTTGGTGAGTCACATAACTCTTTCCTGTGTTTGAAAAAGTTATAAAATCTCCAACTTTTAAGTCTTCAAATTTGCACTTGTATGTGACAATTAAACTTTGATATTTTAAGTATGGTTCTGAACTCCAACCATTTACTAATATCGCTTTATAACCAAACAAATAACCCAAACCTATTGTAATCACAAAAGCAATGAGAAGCGCTGGTATAAGCGCATGCAACATGACTGATAAAGTACTTGTTTTTTTGCGCATATACCTATACCCCCTTATATTTTGAATTTTTAAGTTTAGGAATTGTGTTTGTCATATTGAAATATAAATTGTAATTTTCAAATTCCTGAATTCCAGATTTTAATGATGAAATAGTTGTTTCTTCTACACCATTAACAGTTCCTGTTCCAACAATTTTTTGAGTGCCAAGTTTTACACACAAAATACTGCTACCAATATTCTTATTTTCACTATAACCAACAACTACGCCCACCTTGATTGTATCCATATATTCGCCTGTGGCATAAATTAAATTTTCATCATTTTCATATCCTATTACATAAGAATTGTAAATTTTACCAGATTTGAGATAACCAACAAATCCACCCGCATATGCTGTTTGAGAAGAATGTGTTGATGCTGAAACTTTGCCATAAACATAGCAATAATTTATAGTTCCTTTATACATATAGGCAACCAATCCACCTGCAAAATTAGCAGTTGTTCCCCTATTTTGAGAAAGGATAAATGTGCTTTCTGTATCAACATCTGTTTCAAAATAGCACTCTGTTATATTTCCATAGTTTTCTGCCGCAATACCTGCTGCAAATTGACCCGTTGCATTACCAATAAAGCCAGATTTTGAAATTGTAGCAACAATACTTTCATTGCCATTTATACAGCAAATACCGCCGGCATAAACATCATTTAAGTTATTTTTTGGTGCAATAGATGCAGTACTTAAACATGAATCTATTTCGCCATAGTTATAAACTGCTATTCCAGCATTATATATTGCTACTGTGTCATAATTATATTCAGTTGCAATTGTTCCATTTGTGATAACATTATGAATTATTCCATAGTTTTTAATTGCAATCATACCCAGTTGAATTGTATTTTCTGTTTCAGTAATTGCATAAATATCGGCGTTAAATGTAAAGTTTTCAACAACAGCACCAGTTTTGATATATCCAAATAATCCATTGAATGTGCTATTCTTTGAACTAACAACTAAATTCTCATTATTCAATCCAGACAGAACATGATTATTTCCATTAAATTTTCCAGCAAACATGTTGTCTTTATTTATTCCCAAGTTTGGAATTTCTTCAAAACATATGTCTGCACTCAAACTATAATTTGCACTCAAATTATATCTTATTGCATTGAATTCAAATTCTGTGGCGATTTCATAAGGATGTTCTTCACTGCCATTTGCAGAAACATCAAAGACATCATACGTAAGTTCGCTCAAAACATTTGAATTTTCACTATCATAGCCGTCCTTATTTTTGCATGCAACAACGATAAAGCTATAATTATCATCCATGTACGCAACGTTTGCGTATGTTTTGCCTGAAACTATAAAGTAATTGTAATCATCATGGCCATTCTCATTGTCGGTTCTTGCTTGGCTAATATCATAACCAAATAATACCTTGTGCGAGTCTTGACTTGCGTTAACATAAACTTTGTAATAATCTGCATTTTCAACTTGATTCCAATAAATCTTTCCAAAGAATCTATTTGTTTCATCTGTTTCATATCTTACGACAGGTGCATCTGGTTTGTTGATAACCAATGGTTCACTATCATTTGATGTTATATAATAAGTTGAAGTTTCATTAATTTCATCGCTATTGAGACTGTCTCCCACTGCAACTACTGAAATTTGATATTCATTAATCACATTATTTCCTGTTGTACCTTTAACAATTTCATGTAATGTTGAGAAAGCAATTGTTTTGTAAGACACACTATCAATAACGCTATTACCAAATACAGAAATGTTTTCTGGCATATATTTAATTGTCTTTGTAGTGCCATTTGCAAGTTTTGCCAGAATTTCAATTTGATAATTCAAAGCATTTTCAACACTCTCAAAATAGAATACTTCATTTTCTATCATAAGATTTGATGGTGTAACTAATTTTTCAAAATTTAATGTTGCTGTTTGAGAACTTGAAATTGCAGTGTTTCCACCATAGTTTTGAATAAATAAACTATAACTACCTTCTACAAATCCTACAAGACGATATTTTACATATCCATTAACAATTTCAGAATTGTTTGAATCAATAAACTTTTCAGAGCCATTGATTACAAGTTTGTAATTTGATGCTGACTCATTTTTCCAGACAATATATCCATTTTCTAGTTGAAGTTCTTTTATATCGCTTAATTTCTTAACATTTGATTTTGTTGCAAAACTTGAATTCAAGTATACACTGTTTCCAACTGCTTTGACTTGAACTGTGTATGTTCCAGCAGGAATTGTTGCAAAGTCATAAGAATCACCTATTTTTTCTGCGTCAAATGTGTATTCTCCACCAGATACATTGATAAGATAGGTGGTTATTCCACTAACTCTATTCCAAACCAATTTTCCATTTTCAATCTTTAAGTTTGTTGGAGTCTCAAATTTTGTTGGTAGGGTTTGATTTTGATTTATATAACAATAGTCTGTAAGTTCTGAACTGATGTAAGTATTGTTATCTCCGGTTGCTCTAACTCTAATATAATATTGTAAACCGCCCGGGAAATCTGCTTGACTTGCAAGTTCAAAAGTATCATATTTTGCATTTGAATATTCTTTATCTTTATTTTGGTTTGTAGAACGAATAAACATTGTATATTCACATTGATTTGAATTTGAACCAACGACTGAATGACTTGTATATTTTATTATTCCATTTTGCAATTTAAGATTTGCTACTACTGCCAGTTTTGAGTATGTCTTTATTGGTGATTCTGCAAGTTGGCTTGTTATGGTTTTTGAGCCATCTCCAACACTAACAATTTGGAATTTATATTGTCCTGCTGGATAATCATCTCCTTGTAAATCAAATTCATTTACATCATTATCAAATTCGACATAAACAGTTTGAGAATTTGGTTTTGTGATGTAAAGTCCATACTTTTCAATATTCTGTACTTCGCTCCATTTCAACACACCTTTTTCAAGACTTAGTAAAGGATTATCCAAAACTTCGGTCTTTAATGAGTAAGCGTTTGCACTATCGGCATAGAAAATTGTTTTATTGCCAATAGTATATGATGAATTTGTAGAAATTGCCTTAACTCTTATTGAATAGACATTTGGTGTATAAAAACCACTGCCAAACAAACTGTTAAGATTACTTTTTGTAAATTCTAATTTACAATTTTCTGGATTTGTTAAACTATCCACAAAAATTGTTTTGTAAGCTGAACTTGAACTACCTGTTTTTCTAATACTTAATACTTTTTCTTGCTTTGGCTCTGTTGTTGAAATATATAATCTATATTCTAAAAGTGCATCGTCTGCCTTTTCATTATCATTATAGAAAAGTGGAGACCAAGAGAAAACATTATCTTCCATTTTTAGGTAAGCAGGTGCCTGCAAACTTTCAATATAAACCTCTGGCGAACAATCACTAATGAGATTTCTTGAACTTTCAACATTTGCTGTAAGTTTAGAAATTTCTTCACTTGTTGGATAAGTGTCGCTTTTGAATATATAAGAATTAAGTGGTATTGCAAATACTTTCAATGTTGCATTTGCACTTATGTTTGATGGTAATCTGCATTGATTTGATCTTAAATTGTATAACAAATCACTAAAATCATATTCGTAAGTTGGGTCTGCACTTGAATAATCAATAGCTGGATATAATCTGCCAGCATCATCAACAATGACATGTAGTGCAACTGTCAAATTGCTATTAAATAAATTTTTACTGATATTTTTATGTAAATTCATAAAACTGAATTCAAAATCAGAAAACATATTTGAAGCAAGTTCGCTGTTTGGATCTTGACCTGATGCATAAGTCCATTTCAAAACTTTGTTGCCATAACTATCATGTGTAATGGTTAGTGTTTGTGGTGCATATAGTTTTGTGAATGTTACACTTTCATCAGTATATTCACTTGAAATAATATTTTCATTATTTCCAATAGCTCTAACTTTTACTGTTAAATTTTGTCCACCGCTGATAGCTGAATTCTGTAAAGTTTCACATAATTTTGTTGTAGTGATGACAACTCCATTAGAAAATTTTAATTCATAACTTCTTGCGCTTTCACTTGCTGACCATGCAACTGAGCCACTATATTCATCTTCATAATTTGAAAATGTGTAAATGGTGTTTGATAATTCATCACTATAATCATTTGCAAATGATGTAATTCTTAAATCTTCAACTTTTGCAAGTTTTTTGAAATTATATGCGCTTGAAGCATAACTATTCAAGTATACAGGTTGACTTTCTATATTTGAAATACCTGTGCCTGTTTGAATTGATTTTGCCTGAACTTTTACGCTATAATCTCCGGCATCAACATCACTAAAACCATAAGTTGGATTTGTTGAATTATTTATAACTTGTTCTTCTTCACCAGCAGTCAAAGTTAAAATAAATTCAAAATCAGTAAAGTTTTCATATAAAGTTCCGTAATACAAAACACCATCAACCATGCTTAAATCTGCAAGATTTGGTAGTCTTTGGATATAGAGTTTTTGAGATAAATTACTACCAATGAAATAAACATCTTCATCATTTTTTATTTGTTTTGGAACAACCCTGAATTGAATTGAAATTTTTGCTCCACCATTTAAGTTTTGACTAATATAATCTTCTATGGTTGGTCTTGTGATTTTTATGTTATTTGAATTTTCCAAAACATACTCAAAAGTATAATCTTCTGTATTTTCTAAATCTGCTATTGAGCCATTTTGTACGTATAATTTTTTATTATCAACTTCGACAGGATATTTAGAAACCAAAATTTGTTCACAATAATCACTATCAAAAACATTTTGATTTGTTGATGCGTTTGCCTTTACTTCAATGGCAAATTGACCTGACGGCAAATTGTATTCGTCATCATTAAAATCAATGTGTGTGACAGTCAAAGCGCTTGAATCAAAGCTCATTGCTATATCACTATTGTCTATTGACCTTATGAGTACTTTGTATGATGTTGCACCACCAACAATATTCCAAGCAAGTTTTCCCGATTTCAAATTTGTTGTGATGAGAGTTGGCGCAACAAGTTTTGTTATTGTGATTTGCAAGGTTTCTGCTGAATTCACACAATTCATAGAGCCAACTTTTCCACCCATAGCCATGACAGAAACCAAGTTGTTACCAACTTGAATTGCATTTTCTGGGAATTCAAAAACAACTTTTTGTTGGTCTGTTGGAGCAACAAAGTATGGTTCTTCTTCATTTAAGAATACTTTATAACCACTTACATTTTTAACGCTATCCCATTGAATTTTGCAAACGTCATCTTCTTTTATTGATTGCAAATTTGTAGGTGTGGCAAGTTTTGTAAAACTGAAAAGTGATGATAAATTGCTTGCGAGCTTATCTTCTGTACCAACTGCTTGAATTTGAATTTGATAATCGCCTACGCTAAAATTTGAAACATCTAATGAGACTTGAAGTGCGTCAGAATTTTGTAAAACAATAACGCTTTGAACATTTTGGTCTTCATCTAAAATATTTGATAAAACAACTTTGTATGATGTTGCATATCTTGTTGAATCCCAAACTACATTTCCGCTTTCTAATCTAATATTGCTTACATTTGCCAATTTTGTATAACTAACTTCAAAACCAAAATCGCTTGTGAGTGTTGCACTGCTATCTCCATTTGCTTTTACTTTTGCAAGATATATTCCTGCATCAATATCAAATGGCAATCTAAAATTGGTTGTTGAAACAGTTTCAACTTCTTCATGCAAAACACCATCTATTTTGTATGTGTAATACACATCATAAGATACAGCACCAAGAGTTGCAACAGAATTCCATCTTAAAATGCCATTTATTATTCCCAAATTGTCTGGTGCTGGCAATTTTCTAATGGAAATGGCATCTGTATAAGCAGAATTAAAATTATTGTTTGCCAAATCTGTGTTTGTTTTAACTTTTATGCTGTAATCTTTTGCTTCTTCAAGTTCTTCACTTATATCTATGGTTGTTTCATAAACATTGTCTATAACTCTATCATTTATCAAAACTGAATAAGAAACTGCACCTTCAACGCCGTCCCAAGATAAAATTCTTTGTTCAAGTCCCGTTTCATCATTTACATTGACATCAAGATTTACATTTCCTGGTTCTTCGTAAATATAAAATCTATATTCTTGTGAAAATTCACTATCTAAATTTTTAGATTTTCCGTTTGCTTGAATTTTTGCGACAACTTCTTGACCTTCAAAGTCTCTAATATTCAAATTATATGAAGTAGGTAAAATGTTGTTAACATTTGAAATTATGTATTTATTGTTATTTATTGAAATTGTATATGCCTTTGCTTCATCAACTTCATCCCAAACAAACTTTTCGCCATCAAAAGAAAAATTTCTTGGAGTGCTTACATTTTCTTCATCTTCACTAATGTTTACTTGAATATAAGTTTCTCTATATGTACCGTCTGCTGTTCTAACACCCAAAGTTGTTTGTCTTTCATCATTTATTATTTGACTGTTTGCAGTGATTGTGAATTTCATATTTTTGACATCAATTTGTGTGCTTATAACATTTGTATTATATCCAAAAAGTTCAAATGATTTGTTAGTGGCATTTTCTGGACTAATTTCAACATTTACTTCAACACTTTCATTAAGTCTTAATGTAATGCTTTCTTCGCTAACCAAAATTCCATCAGTTTTAACTTCCTTATCAAAACATGCAGAAAAAAGCCATGCGCACATAACTACTAAAACTGATAAAAAGATAAATTTTAATTTTTTCATAAGAAACTCCACTTGCAAATTTTGTCAAAAACACTTCTAGTTATTGTTATTTTATCACTATAACCTTTTTTTATCAAACGATTTTGAGCGTTTTATATATATTTATATATAAATTTCTTGGCAATTTTAAGTATAAATGAATGATTTTTATTTGTTTAATCTTAATTCTTTTTATTAAATTGGCATTAAAAAAATAAAAAAAGTTGGTATCTACCCAACTCTTTATACATTAAATCTAAACAATACAACGTCTCCATCTTTCATAACATAATCTTTGCCTTCCATACGGACTTTGCCGGCTTCTTTTGCTTTTACATAGCCACCAAAGGACAAAATATCTTCATAATTTGCAACTTCTGCTTTAATAAATCCCTTTTCAAAATCTGTATGAATTTTTCCTGCGGCTTGTGGAGCTTTTGTGCCAATCTTTATCGTCCACGCCCTTGTTTCTTTTTCTCCTGCAGTCAAATAACTAATAAGTCCCAAAAGTTTATAGCTTGCTTTAACAAGCACATCAAGACCGCTTTCTGTTATACCCAAATCAGCATAAAATATTTCTTTTTCATCATCAGCAAGTTGTGAAATTTCTTCTTCTATCTTTGCACAAAGCACAATGACTTCTGCGTTTTCCTGCTTTGCTCTTTCTTTTACACTTTTGACATATTGATTTTCTTCTTTACCTATTTCAGTTTCAGAAATATTAGCACAATACAAAACTGGTTTATCTGTTAACAAAAAGAAA
>CADBPU010000055.1 GCA_902796635.1 uncultured Eubacteriales bacterium
AATAAGCAAGAACTAAACATCAATGGCGATAAGGAAACAACTTTTGCTTGGTTTTATATGAATATAGACAAAACCAAATTAAATGAGTTTTATGTATTAAATGATACAGACAAACAGTTTTACAAAAACAATTCTTTAAGTGAAGATACAGATAAAATGTATTTCAATAGTCTATACAATTATCTTTTGGAAGCCAATTATTAAGGAAAGGAGAATAGCAGATGAAAAAATATAGTTTTTCAATATTAGTAATATTGTTATGTGCTGTTTTTATTTTCGCTGGCTGTACAAAAGCGAGCACAGCAACTCCACAAATGATTAATGATTTATATCAAACCATTGCTCAAAAATATGGAAAATATAATGGAAGCACAAAGTATAAAATATTTGATGCCGACATGAAGGTAGATTTATATTCTTTAAGCGCATATTCTGGTGCAGTTTATAATCAAATAACAAATTTGCAAGACGATGCATCTTATTCGGTCATAAATATGCTAAGAAAAGGCGCAGAATATCAACCAATTATGGAAGCAGTATCTTGTTTTTATAATAATAGAAATTTTGTTGCAACTTATGTTGATATTCCACAAGAATTATTAACAAAAATGTATAATGCTACTGACAATTTGGAAAATGATTTAGGAACATTATTAAGCACAAAAGAATCATTAGAGACAATGATTATCAATCTCGACGATCCAAATTCACAAGCCATAATGGGAAATCTTAAAAGTTATCTTCAAAATTACAGAAAATTTATTCAAGCAATGTTTGAATTCAACAAAGCTTTTGAAGAAATTTACACAACTTGCATTATAGTTCCTAGTGATAACACTTTGAGATTGACTGATGGTGAATTGCAAAGAGTTGTAATGAGTTCTTCTATGTATATAGCACAATATTACTATTACAAACATTTTGTTTTGAATACTAATTATTTTGATAGATTTTCTTATCAAAAAGTATATATTCCAGAAACTAATGAAATATACAACAATCCAAATTATGACGAAGGATATGCAAATTTTGTTAAAATGGTTGATAATATAAATAATATTGCTGACCCAATGGATATGAACAATCCAGACAAATTGACATATTATAACGCATCAATATCAAAACTTGAATCATTAAAAGTAAATGTCGCAAATTATCAAACAGCAGTGCAAAAAGTGGTTGACTACAAAACAAGACACAACACTCAAACAATTCCTGCAAATAGCGATGTATATCAATATGTAAACTTTATCAATGAAATGGAAACACAAATTCAAAGTTATGTAAATTATTTGTTATTGAATATCATGGATATGTAATATGAAAGAATTAGAAACAGGCAAGTGCCTGTTTTTTTTATGTTGATAAATATATAAGATTGAATAACAAATATATATAAAGGTTTTTTTATTTTTCAAATATAGTAGCAATATTAATTTTTATGTGTTATAATTTAGTCGCATATTTATAAAAAGAGGAATTTATGGATTACAAAAAATTGGCTGATTTATTATTTCCAGATGTAAAAATTACTTTGGAAGATTTAGAAAAAAGATATCCTGAAAGAAAGTTGCCAGAAGGTGCAATTGTTACACGTTTTGCACCAAGTCCAACTGGCTTTTTGCATATAGGCAGTGTTTTTACATGTCTTGTTGCTGATAACTTTGCAAAAAAAAGTAATGGTGTTTTTATTTTAAGAATTGAAGACACGGACCAAAACAGAAAAATTCAAGATGGAGTAAAACTTATTATTCAGGGTTTGAATAGATATCATATTAATTTTGATGAAGGCGTTGATGAAAACGGCAAAGATTATGGCGACTATGGCACATACACACAAAGTCAAAGAAAACCAATTTATATGGCAATGGCAAAATATTTAGTAAGTATTGGTAAAGCATACCCATGTTTTTGTGATGAAGAGACTTCTCAAAGAGATAAAGCAATTCAAGAAGCAAACAAAGAACTCATTGGTTATTATGGTTCTTATGCTCATTGTAGAGATTTGACACTTGAAGAAGTTGAAGCAAATTTGAAGGCAGGTAAAAAGTTTGCAATAAGACTTAGATGTGAAAGCAATGCAGACCACAAAATTATTGTTGAAGATGCAATACGTGGTACACTAAAACTCAGTGATAACTTTAATGATGTTGTCATCTTAAAGCGTGATTTCTTGCCACCATATAACTTTGCTCATGCTTGCGATGACCATTTTATGAGAGTAAATTTGGTTATTCGTGGAGACGAATATATACCAAGTATTGCCGAACATTTGCAAATTTTCAAGGCACTTGGATTTGAACCAATAAAGTATGCACATGTTGCACCAATGCAAAAAATGGAAGGCAACAGCAAACGTAAGATATCAAAAAGAAAAGACCCAGAAGCAAACGTCACTTTTTATCTTGAAGAAGGATATCCTGTTGATGGTGTAAGAGAATATCTTATGAATGTTGCAAACAGCAATTTTGAAGAGTGGAGAAAACAAAATCAAGATGCAGATATTGATGACTTTGTTGTAACAACAGAAAAAATGAGTAAAAGTGGAGCCTTGTTTGATTTGCCAAAACTCAATGATGTCAGCAAAAATGTTATTTCAAAATTTGATGCTCAAAAAGTTTACGACTTGTGTCTTGAATGGGCAGAACAATACGATAAGCCATTTGCTGAAATATTAAAGGCAAACAAAGATTATGCAATCAAAGTGTTTTCTATTGAACGTGGAACTCAAAAACCAAGAAAGGATATTGCAAAATGGAACGAGACAAAAGGTGCTTTTGGATATTTCTTTAAGGATTTATTCAATCCAAAATCAGTTGATGAATATGAGTTTAATTTTGAAAAATTTGATAGAGAAACAATAAAAAAAGTTATTGAAAAATATATTGGAGTTTATCAGCAAGAAGCAGAAAACTCAGTTTGGTTTGGTAAAATAAAAGAACTTGGTGTTGAGTTTGGTTTTGCAAATGACATGAAAGTTTACAAGGCAAACCCACAAGATTATGTGGGGCATTATGGCGATGTTGCGTCAATACTTAGAGTTGCAATCACAACAAAAGCAAACACACCAGACTTATTCCAAATCTGCACACTTTTAGGCTACGATGAAGTTGTTTCACGCCTTAAAAAAGCAGTTGAGTTATTGTAATAATACAAAAAGCAAACAAAAAAATTGTTTGTTTTTTTTAGGCCTGCAAGAATATCAAAAGCAAATATTATGTTGTTTCAAATTGTATGCAAAAAATTTCATTTGCATATTGCAAATCATAAATAATTATGATATTATAATATTAGTATTATGGCAATCATGACAAAAAAGCAAAAAACGGGGCAGGAAATTTTATCATTAATTCCCGGGGCGTTTATATATTACTTGAAAAGCAGTAAAGATGCTGGCATTTTTTATGACAAAAAATATAATGTGTTTTTGGATAATGTCAATACTAACAAAAAAATAATTAAAGATTTGCTATTAAATACAAAAAGATTATACGATTTATACAACTCAAATATAGATATAAAAAATTGGGCTTTTAGTGATATAAGAGAGTATGAAAAATTAAAAAAAGAATTTGGCGATTATGTCGACATGAAAGAAATTGTCAAAAGCCGTTTAGACTATCTCTTGCTTTGTATTTATGCTTGTGAAGTAAAGTCTGGTGCCAGCTTCTTTTGTTATATGCCACCATATTTTGATGATATTACTAATTTTGCCTTAATGCACAGACAAAATAATTATGATTTATATAAAGAAGTTTACAAATTTTGGACAAATAAACTTCAATCAATAAAAGACACAACAGAAAAATCAATTTATGTTCAATCTTATGCAAAGATTAAAAAAATGATATCAAATCAATTTGGCGATGCAGTCAAGGCAAACAATAACTATTTGCTTGACGACAAAACTGTTTATGATTTGATTAACAGAGTAAAAAAATATCCATTATTCACAAATATTTCAAAACGTGAAAATTCAAATTATCAATATAGGCAAAGATTTTTGGTAGGATATTATAACGATAAACCTGTATTATTTACAGAAGTTATAAGAACTCAAAAAGATGATGCAAGGAAAGATGAAAATTCAAGTTATCAACTCAATGTTGTGCTTAATGGTGATATTGAAATAAACAAAATGCTTTATCGTATGGACTTCAAGCCAAACAAATCGCACATAAACAAACTTGAATCTCTTGAAGCAATAAACAATAAAAAATATACTTCACTTGCTGAATATGGCAAAGATGAAAAGGTCGCAAACTATCACATACATATTCCAACTGAAAAATATTGTGTTTTGTTTCCAAATTTTTCACATTCTGCCGATGCAAAGGAATATGAATATAATTTGCAAAGTCAAGATGATTTTTTGAGATTTAATAATAGATTTGCAAATATTCAAGAAGAAGTTGTAATAAATAATCAAAAAAAGACTTCAATACAAAATTCAAAACAACTTAATTGCCTTAATCTTATTGACTTTCTAGAAAAAAAGGAGGAGATAAGATGAAAACAATAAATGAAATAAATTCAAAAAAAATTGAACATTTGAAATATGATATCAAACAAATGCAAAATAGAGAACCAGCAAAAATTTTGTTTGAAGATGAAAAACTTGCGTTCTATATTTCAGGACTTTTCAAACCAGAAAATATTTATGACTGTTTTGTTATCTTTTCTGCTGGTGCGCTTTGCAATGCGTTTGTAAAAAAAGACTATGCACCAAAAGAAGTCAAACACAGTTATGCATTCAAAGGTTTTTTAGATGCACAAGTTGATAGACTTTTGAAAAAACCAATAGAAGCCGTATATATATATCACAGTGCAGAATTTAGTGTTGTTGATATTTGTGGACTTAAATTTAGTTATCACGGACTTGGCGATAAAAACAATATGTCAAACTGCACAAAAAATCAAGCAAACAAAGTTTGGGAAGAAGACGGTTTGAGATTGACTGCTTGTGCAAAAGAACTTTTTGAAAATGCAAAAAAGTTTATTGATGATGGCAAAGTATCACCAAAAAACAAAAAAGTTTTTGAAATCATTTCAACCAAACTGGTAAATGCAAACATGCAAGAAAGCAAAAAAATTGTGCAAGATATTTTACAAGAAAAAGAAATATGATTAAAGAAAATTTGAAAAAATTATAAAAAAATAAAAAAAATTATAAAAAAAGGGCAATTTTTTGCCTTTTTTTGTTGTTTTTATTACTTTTTATCTTTTCCGTCAGTATAGAATAACACACCAATGGTATTGCTTCCACAATGACTTGTGATTGTTGAGCCAGCAGTTGTTTCAATTATTTCTTCAAACTTTGTGTTTTGTTTTAAGTAATCTTTAACAAAGTCAACAATCTTTTTGTCAATTTTTGTGTGCGTGATAAAAACTCTTGAAGTGTCTGGGTTTGGATAAGTTGCCAAAATATCTTTCACATACTTTTCAACACAATTTTCAAATTTGCCAAAATATTTTTTACCAACACCCATTTTTCCGTTGTGAACTTCTATGCTTGGTTTAATTTTAAGCAAGTTTGCGCCAAAGAGTACAAGTGCATTACATCTGCCACCACGATACAAATATTCAAGTTTATCAAGAATAAAACTTGCTTGTGCAAACTCTTTTCTTGCTTCAACTTTTTCAACAATTTCTTTTGCAGTGTATTTATTTTCTTGCACAAGTTCGCTTGCATATATTGCTTGAAGAGCAGTGCCAGTCGAAAGTGTTTGGCTGTCTATCACATACAAGTTTTTGAAATCTTCCATAAGCATTTTTGCATTTTGATGAGTAATACTCATTTCACTTGAAAGATTGAAGTGAATAATTGCATCATATCCTTCTGCAAAAATCTTTTCAAATTCTTCTCTATATTTTTCACTGTTAACAGCGCTTGTTTTTGGAAGTTTTTTGTTTTTTGCAACATAGTCATAAATCATGTCTGGCGTTATATCAACACCATCAATATAGACATCTTCGCCCAAATTTACGCAAAGTGGAATAACAGTTATGTTGTATTTTTCGCAAAGTTCTGGCGTAAGGTCTGCTGTGCTATCCACGGTAATTTTAATTTTCATTTTTTTCTCCTATATTGATTATATCAAAAAATACTTTTTTGTCAAATGCAGTAATATTTTATGCTTAAAAAACAAATTAATAGTCAAATAAAGCAAAAAATCTACTTATTTTTCTTTGCATACATGTCATACAATACCTTGTAAACAAATTTCTTTGGCAAAATATGCGTCAAGAATATAAAGAATTTGTACTTAAATCCAACCACATTGATTGGCTTTGGATTTTTTTTGTATAACACTTTGCAAATAACTTTTGCAACACTATCTGGCGTCATGCCGTGCTCTTCATCATGTTCCATTTGCCCAACGCTGTTAGATACTCTTTTGCCATAACTTGCGTCATCAACTTCATTCTTTTCTCTTGCGTTAGTAAATCCAGTTTTTGTATCACCTGGCAAAACACAAACTGCTTTTATGCCAAATGGTTTAACTTCCATAGAAAGACCTGCTGTAAAACTTTCTATACTTGCCTTTGTCGCACTATAAAAAGTTTGGAAAGGTATTGGAAGTTCGCCAGCAACACTGCTGATGTTTACAATATGTCCAAAACTGTTTTTTCTCATATATGGCAAAACTGCTTTGCACATATTCACTGTGCCAAAAAAGTTTACGTCATAAATCTTTTTTATCTTTTCATTTGGGCTGTTTTCAACACTTCCAGAAATACCCATACCAGCACAATTTACAAGATAGTCAATTCTGCCTTCTTTCTCAAATATTTCTTTCATAGAACTTTCAATTTGTTCAACATTTGTGACATCACATTTTATGTAATTAAATTCTGCTTCAAAATCATTATACGCCATGCCGTAAACTACCACGCCATGACTTTTCAGCATCTTTGCTGTTGCAAGACCTATGCCACTTGATGCACCAGTGATTACTGCAACTCTTTTTTTAACATTCTTTTTCATAACATATATATTTTAGAGATTGTTTACAAATTAGTCAAGAAATTCACAAAAAAAGCCAAGATAGTTTGGCTCTTTGTTTTATCTATGCATGTTATTCTGCTATTTCAATATTTTGGCCACCAGAGTTTACTTTGTCTTTAATCACAACAAATGTTACGCCGTTTATGTTTTTGCTTTCAACAGTGTAGTCGCCATTTTCAAGTCTTTCTTCTGAGTTTGTCAAATCGTTCAAAATGCTTTGTTTTGTTTGCTTAAACATATCAATCATTTGACATTGAATATCATTAAAAGCATTTGCAAAATCATTTTTAGGAAAGTCCATAAAAGTTGATTTTATCATTTCTTTTTCATGCTCCAAACTATCTATCGAGTTTTGCAGTTCGGTTTTCATTTCTTGCAAAACATTTTTTCCTGCTTGCAAATCATCTTGGACTTCTTCATTTATTTTTTTTGCACTTGTTTTTATCCATTGTCTAAAAGTTCCATTTTTGTTTGGCTTTGTTGTGTGCAATTTCTTTGCCGTTGGTTTTGTTTGATTAGCAGAAACATTTTTGTTTGCATAGTCATTGCTATTGTATATTGGTTCAAGTTCTTGTTCTGGCATATTCAAATTGTTGTAATCATTCAGTGCCAAATTGTCTTTTGCTTTTGTTACAAGCACATTGCAACTATCTCTATATCCACCATCTTCGCTATACACATAAATTACGGCATCGCCTGCTTTTTTTGCGATGACAAATCCGTCTTCAACCATTACAACACTTTCGTTATCACTTTCAAAAGAGTAGTTTTGGTTGCTGGCATTGAAAGGAAAAACTTGTGCCGAAATTGCAGTGGTTTGACCTTCTGCCAAATATAGATTTTTTTTGCTTATTTCAATACCGTCAACATTGACACTTGTTTCCGTGTTTCCACAACCAAACAATGTAAAAACAGACAATATTGCAAATGCTAAGATTAGCATTTTTTTTACTGATAAACTAATTATTTTCTTTTTCATACTTGTATTTTGCGTATAATACCCATAATTATTCAAAAAAAAGATTTTCAAAACCTTATTTTTTTTGACAAAATTATAATTAATATTATAAAATATAATTAATAATTGTGCTTATTCCACAAAACAAGATGTCGTTTATTATAATAAAATTTGCACTAATTGTTAATCCAAAAGAGGAGAGTGATTTGTTATGGATAATAAAAGAATCAAAAACATTTTATCACTTGCAATTAGATTAGAAAATTTATGTGAAGGATTTGATGAAACAAACAAGTCCGCTGTTTTGACGTCAAAAGTAAAAGTTTTGTTGGAAATTTCAAAAGAAAATTCTGTTACGCCAAACACAATCAAATCAAATATAGGTCTTGCAAAAAGCAATATTGCAATCATGTGTAATGCGCTTGCAGAAGAAGGTTTGATACATAAAAACAAAGATAGTGCAGATACAAGAGAGATTTCATACAGCATAACAGAAAAAGGGCTTGACGAACTTGACAAATTTTTACTCAAAGCAAAAAAGAATTTTGAAGGGCGTCTTGCATATAAAAATAATATGAAGCAAATTGATGAGGCCGTAGAAGATTTATTGAGTTTAGTTAAATAGCAAAAAACAGGAGCATTATGATTTATTTATACAATACATTATCACGAAAAAAAGAAATATTTGAACCATCACAAGACAATATTGTAAGGATGTATTCTTGTGGTCCAACGGTTTATAGTTATGCTCATATTGGGAATTTGAGAGCATACATTTTTATGGACACATTAAGACGTGTTTTGAAATATAATGGCTACAAAATCAATGGAGTCATGAATATCACAGACGTAGGCCATCTCACAAGTGATGGCGACACTGGTGAAGACAAGATGGAAAAGGCCAGCAAGAGAGAAAACAAGTCGCCATATGAAATTGCAGAATATTACACAGAATGGTTTTTGAAAGATGCCAAAAAACTTAATATAGAATTGCCAGAAAAACTTTGCAAAGCAACCGACCACATACAAGATATGATTGAATTTGTGCAGAGACTTATTGATAATGGAATGGCATATGAAGTTGATGGCAATGTATATTTTGATGTTCAAAAACTCAAGAGTTATGGAAGACTTAGTGGCATAAATCTTGATGACCTAAAAGCAGGTGCAAGAATTGCAGTAAACGAGCAAAAAAAGAGTCCTTATGACTTTGCACTTTGGATAAAAGCACCAGAAAATCACATCATGAAATGGCAAAGTCCATGGGGTGTTGGCTATCCGGGTTGGCATATTGAATGTTCAACTATGAGCAGAAAATATTTGGGCGACACTTTTGATATCCACACGGGTGGTGTTGACCACATACCTGTTCATCATGAAAACGAACTTGCTCAAACAGAAGGGTATAGTGGCAAACTTCAAGCAAGATTTTGGATGCACGTAGAATTTTTGCAAGTTGATGGTGGAAAAATGAGCAAAAGTCTTGGCAACTGTTATAGAATTGAAGAGTTGGAAGAAAAGGGTTATTCTGCGCTTGATTATAGATATTTTTGTCTTAATGGTCATTATCGCAAAAAACTCAATTTCACTTTTGATGCTCTTAATGCAAGCAAGATTGCAAGAAGCAGATTAAACGCTTTGTTGTTAAGTCATAAAAACGGAAAAGAAACTTGCGATAATCAAAAACTTGCAGAATATAAAAAACAATTTGTTGATGCAATTAATGATGACTTAAATATTCCATATGCACTTGGCGTGCTTTGGACTATGCTTAAAGATATGCCATGCTCAAAAGATGTGTTTGATTTGGCACTTGAAATGGATAAAATTTTTGGACTATCTTTTGATTCTCTTAAAGAAGAAGTTGCAGAACAAAAGCCACAAGAAGACATACCACAAGAAGTAAAAGAGTTGGCAGAAAAAAGAGCAGAAGCCAAAAAACAAAAAGATTTTGCTCTTGCTGATGAGTTAAGAAACCAAATAGATAAACTTGGATATTTGATTATTGATGGAAGACAAGGTTTTGAAATAAAAAAGAAATAATATTTTAATTGTTAAAATATGGAAAATTTTTTAATTTATAAAAATAAAAGCATCAAAAATATTTGACAATTAAAGTATAGATTGATAGTATTAATATGTAAGGTACAGGTGAAAAATATGGATAGAAATACAGAAACAAAAAGTATGATATTAAAAGCATTCAAAAAGGGTTATACTCCAACAGCAGAAGAATTACTCCAAAAGTTGAGAGAAGCAGAACCTAATTTTTCACGTGCAACATTGTATAGAAATCTTGCAAGTTTTTGTGAAAATGGAAAACTTAAAAAGGTTAGTGTTGTTGGCAAAACTGATAGATACGAACTCAACACAGGTTGCAACTATCATTTGGTTTGTGAAGTTTGTGGAAAGATAGAAGACTTAGAGATGGCAGGAGCAATCAAAACCCCAGCAAGACTTATGGACTACGAAGTTCATTCTCACGAACTCATGTTTTATGGCGTATGTCCAAAATGTCAAAAAAAGAGAAAATAATAAAAAATTTATATAAAAAAATAAAAAAATCACGAAAAACTCGTGATTTTTTTTGCAATATTATTGCATGAGGAAAAAATATGTTTGGAATTGTTAATCAATATTAATTTTGTGTGTTGTGAGTTCTTTTGGTTTTTCTTTTGGCACAATCAAACTCAAAACACCATTTTGATATTTTGCCTTGATGTCTTCTTCTTTAATTTTGTCGCCCACATAATAACTTCTACTTGCATAAAAACTTCTTTCTTTTCTTATATATGGTTTTTTATGTTCACATTCGCAATGTTCATCTTTGCATTCGCTGTGTTCATCTTTGCACTCACATTTTTCATCACCACATCCACAGCCAGCTTTTTCATGCTTATGCTCTTCATGTGGCTTTTCGCCAGAAACAGTTTTTTCTGTCTTTTTTGCAGAAACGTTTAGATAGCCATTTTTGAGTGAAACATCAATTTCATTTTTCTCAAAACCTGGCAGCTCAATGTCAAGTTCATAGCCATTTTCGTCTTCCTTCACATCTGTTTTCATTTGCATTGGTCTTAGGGCTCTTTCAAATCTTGCTGGTTCAAAAATACCATCAAACAAATCTCCCAAATCCCATTCGCCAATTCTATCAATCATATCTCTCATATAAATATCTCCTTTTTCTTTATTTGTCAATTGTAGAGTTTTAACAAATTGATATCGTTATTTGCTAGCACTCTAACTCATTGACTGCTAATATTATATCACATCAAATTTGTTTGTCAACAATTTTATGACATTTTTTCAAAATTTTTTTTATTTCATAAAATAATTTTTTACAAACAAGTCAATTTTTATTCTAAAAATACTTTTTTGTGATATAATATAGCCATGTTTGACGAGTTGACACAAAAAGATATTGATGATATGAATGCAGAGATTGAAGAGCGAATAAAGCTTCGCTCGGGCTTTCATGACGACATTGTCATGGCAAAAAGTTATGGCGATTTGAGCGAAAATGCAGAATATCACGAAGCAAAGCGAAGCAAAAATAAAAATGAATCGAGAATAAGATATCTGCGTAATATGATAAAGACTGCCACAATAATTGATGCGGAACAAAAGACAAAAAAAAATGTTGTGGGTTATTTTGATAAAGTAAGTTTGTATTTTGAAGATGAAGACGAAGAAGAAGTTATTACAATTTCCACAAAAATGAGAATAGACGCAAAACAAGGCGTTATCAGTAAAGAATCTCCACTTGGCTCTGCAATTTTTGGGAAAAAGGTAGGAGATAGGGTTTTTGTAAAAGTAAGTGATGATATGGAATATTATGTGGTTATCAAAGCAATTACAAAAAATAATTCAGCTGATGTTCCACTTAATAAATATTGATTGCTTTTAATATTGTGTATTGACAAAATATTAATTATTATTAAAATTATATTGAAGGGAGAATTGATTATGAAATTGACAGTATTTTTAGGTGGTACTTGTGGTGGTTCAACATGGAGAGATAAATTGATACCAATGTTCAGTGATAAAGTTGATGCTTTCAATCCAGTTGTTCCAGATTGGACACCAGAATGTCAAGAAAATGAAGATTTTCATAAAGAGCATGATGACGTAAATTTGTTTGTAATAACCCCAGAATCTAACTCTGCATATAGTTTGTTTGAAATTGGTGTTGAAGCAACCAAAAATCCAAAGCGCACAGTTGTTTGCTTTTTAGATAATGAAAATGGAACAGCTTTTGATGCTCAAAGGGTAAAATCAAACAAAAAAATGGCTAGCGATTTGAAAAAAATGGGAGTAGCGGTATACGATAATTTGGATGAATTGAGTGCTGATATCAATAGAGTTGCAGAAGTTTATTTATTAAAGAACAAAGAAGAAAAATTATAAATTAAGTTCAACAATTGTTGAGTTTTTTTAATAATAAATTGTTTGGTTTTTCAATGAATTTATGTTATAATAAATTATCAAAGGAGATTTGTATGAAAAAGTTTTTTAAGGATTTCAAAGCATTTATCAGTCGTGGAAATGTGCTTGACCTTGCTGTCGGCGTTATTATAGGTGGTGCATTCACAGCCATTGTAACTGCTGTAACAAACAAAATTCTTATGCCACTTATAAATTGGTTACTTGCACTTATTGTTGGTGGAGATGGTCTTGATGCAGTTTACACATTCCTAAAAAAGACATATGTGGAAAATGACCCAGCAAAAGGTGTTGACCTTGCAAACAGCATTTATATTGATTGGGGTGCATTTATAATTGCAATCATTGATTTCTTGCTTATTGCTCTTGTTTTATTTCTTATCATAAGAGCCATTATGAAGGCACAAGAAGCAGTAAAAAAAGGTGCTGAAAGCAAACCTACAAAAGAAGAAAAAGCTGAACTGAAAGCGGCTGGTGTAAATGTAAGGAACAGAAAAGAATTGAAAGCAAAAACAGCAGAACTTAGGGCAGAGAAAAAAGCAAAGGCAGAAGCCGAAGCAAAAGCACTTGAAGAAGCAAACAAAAAGCCAACACAAGAAGAACTTCTTGCAGAAATATTGGCAGAACTTAAAAAGAAATAAAAATAAAAAGTGAGTACTGATGTACTCATTTTTTTGATGTGATATTCAATTTGCAAAAAAATATTTTTATGATATAATAGCAACATAAAAAAGGAGTGATAATGAAAATTTCTGCTAGTGGCGAATATGCTGTGAGATTGGTTGTTGCTATTGCAAAAAAACAAGGACAAGTTGTATCACTGAAAGATGTTGTAAAAGAAGAAAATATTTCTATCAAGTTTGCAGAAAAAATTGCAAGCGCGCTTGTCAAAGCACAAATACTCACAAGTTTACGTGGTCAAGACGGGGGATACAAACTATCAAAACCAACATCTCAAACAAGTGTGGGTGAAATATTGAAAGCCACAGGAGATTTGTCGCCTGTTGCGGAGTGTTTGACGGCAGGATGCCCTATGCTAGACAAATGTTCAAGCATCACTGTTTGGCAACGACTTAATGGACTTATTAATGAATATCTTAATAGTGTTATGATTTCTACACTAATCGAAAACAATTTGAAAATGTAGACCATTTTATTATTATTTGTTTTACTTTTTACTTCAAAAAAAATGAGCATCGGCTCATTTTTTGTTTGGTTCTTTTTTGATATCTGTTTCTTCTTTTTTTGGGCTAAAATTAAAGTTATATTTTCCACAAGTATCACATTTGCCACTCAAATTTTTGATTTCTTTTCCACAATATCTACATTTTGGGTGCCCCTTTGGCATTGAATTGTTTTGATTATCTAAAAATACTTGTGTTTTGCTTTTTGGTATTTCTATTTTTATATCGTCATCATCATCATCTCTATGTTTTTTGTTATTTTTGAAAATATAATACAAAAATGCAAACAAAAACAAAGCAACAACAACAAGCAATATGCTTATTATCACCACCACAATCCAATCTATTGTTGTTCCAAACTCATCTAACAAAAGATGTTTCATACAATTTATAAATTTTTGTGTAAAAAATTACTAGTTATCATTCATCATTTTTTGCACCACAACTTGGGCATTTGTTTTTATCGCTTGTATATTTTGAGCCACAATATGGGCATTTTATTTTATATACTTTTTTTTCATCGTCCACAATATCATTTTCAAATTGCTTGCTAAGTGGTGGCAATGTCTCATTTTCATTAAGAACACTTTTTTCATATTCCAATATTTCGTTTCTATGTTCTTTATGAAACCTAATTGATTTTAGTATGACGATAATGCCAGTTATAACACCTATACTCAACATAGCAATTACCGTAATAATAAAAATTGCTGTAAAGTTATCTGTATTCATATTTAGATTTTATCACCACAAAAAATAATAGTCAAATAATAGATATTATTTATTATTATTGACAATATTATATTTTTGCTGTAAAATAAATCATACTAATTTGGTAGGAATTATACAAATAGGGTATAATTTTTATGATATGGAGAAATAATGAAACAGCTTTTAAGTATTAAAAATTTATTTGTAAATGTAGAAGACAAAGAAATATTAAAAGGATTAAATTTTGAAGTAAATGCGGGCGAGACTCATGTTATTATGGGTCCAAATGGTGCTGGCAAGAGCAGTTTGATGAATGCAATTTTTGGTAATCCAAAATATCAAAAAACAAATGGTCAAATTGTTTTTAATGATGTTGATATCACAAATGCAAAACCAGATGAAATTGCAAAACTTGGCGTGTTTATGTCTTTTCAAAACCCTGTCAGTGTTGAAGGCATAAGTGTTTTTAATTTTATAAAAACAGCAAAGAGTAAACTTACAAATAGTCCTATCAATTATTTTGACCTTAAAGATGAGATTGATAAATATGTCTTGCAACTTGATATGAGAGAAGAACTTTCAAAAAGAGATTTGAATGTTGGTTTTTCTGGTGGAGAAAAAAAGAAAGCCGAAATTTTGCAAATGCTGTGCTTAAATCCAAAACTTGCAATTTTGGACGAGACAGATAGCGGACTTGATGTTGACGCAATAAAGGTTGTGTCAAAAGGTGTTGAGATGTTTAAGAATGACCAAAATGCTGTTCTAATCATCACTCACTCATCAAGAATTTTGGAACATCTCAAAGTTGACAAAGTGCATATTCTGTTAAACGGAAAAATTGTAAAAACAGGTGATGCATCGCTTGTGGATTTTGTAGAAAAAAATGGATATGCTGGTTTTGAAGGAGAAAATTAATGGATAGAAAAAACAAAGATTTCTCCGGGGCTTCAAAAAACGATTTAGATTTTTTACAAGACAATCAAAATTTTTACGACTTCAAAAATGCTGATGACTATGAATATAAAATAAAAAAGGGCTTATCAAAAGAAATTGTGGAAGAAATTTCAAAAAGAAAAAATGAACCCGATTGGCTTTTGCAAATAAGACTCAAAGCACTTGAAACATATTTCAAATTGGATTTGCCTCAATGGGGTCCTGATTTGAGTGAACTTGATATGGACAATATATCAACTTACGTCAAGCCAAAGACAGAAAGTAAAAGCAGTTGGGAAGATGTGCCAGAAGACATAAAAAACACTTTCACAAAATTGGGTATACCCAAGGCAGAGCATCAATATTTGGCAGGCGTGGGTGCACAATATGATAGTGAAGTTGTGTATCATTCAATCAAAGAAGACATGCTAAAAAGGGGTGTTATATATACCGATATAGATACAGCTGTTAAGGAATATCCAGAACTTGTAAAAGAATATTTTTCAAAATGTGTTCCACTATCTGAGCACAAATTCATATCACTGCATTATGCAGTGTTTAGTGGTGGCAGTTTTGTTTATGTTCCAAAGGGCGTAAAACTTGAAATGCCATTGCAATCATATTTTAGACTTAATTCGCCCGAAAGTGGACAGTTTGAACATACACTAATTATTGTTGATGAGGGTGCAAGTTTACACTTTATTGAAGGTTGCAGTGCTCCAAAATATAGCAAAGTCAATTTGCATGCGGGTTGTGTTGAATTGTTTGTTAAAGATAATGCAGAGATGAAGTTTAGCACAATAGAAAACTGGTCAAAAAATATGCTCAATCTTAACACCAAAAAAGCGATTGTGGGAAATAATGCAAAACTTGATTGGGTGAGTGGTAGTTTTGGAAGTAAAATCTCAATGTTATACCCAATGAGTATTTTGCAAGGCGATAATTCAAGCACAGAGTATGTTGGCATATCTTTTGCAGGTAGTGGTCAAAATCTTGATACTGGCTTCAAGGTGTTGCACATTGGCAAAAACACAACAAGCAATGTGGTTTCAAAAAGCATTTCAAAAAGTGGTGGGGTTGCCACGTACAGAAGCATTGTAAACATTCTTCCATCGGCAATAAATGCAAAGTGTTCGGTGAATTGCGATGGACTTATGCTTGATAGTATTTCAAAAAGTGATACGATACCCGTAAACAAAATTGCTTGCAATGACATCACTTTTTCTCACGAAGCCAAGGTTGGAAAAATTAGTGAAGAAGCTATTTATTATCTCATGACAAGGGGACTAACTGAGCAAGATGCAAAAGCAGTTATTGTTCGTGGTTTTGCAAGTCCAATTTCAAAGTCTTTTCCACTTGAATATGCTGTTGAAATGAATCGGCTGATTGACTTAGAACTTGAGGAGGCAAAAAATGATTAAGATAAACAAATCACCTGTATTAACTTCTCAAAATTACGGCATAAATTATTTTGAAATTGATGAAAAGTTGTTAAACCAAAAGTTTGACAAATTTGAAACTTACAAAATTAAAAATGACCAAAATGTAAAAGTCGAAGCGTTAAACAAAAAGATAAGCAATCCCATGTCAAATGAGTTAAGCATTCAATCACAAAATCAAGCAAATTTTCAAAAACAAATTGTGTTTGAAAACACAAGCAAAGATATAACAAATATTAAATTTGATGTTTCAAGACCACTTGTTGATGTAATTGATATTGTAGTAAAAAAAGATGCAAGTGCAAAACTTATTTTAGAATATTCATCAAATGAGAATATGTATCATAATGGAGTGCTAAATTTAACTCTTGAAAAGGATGCAGAGCTGGATATTGTTATTTTATATAACATGAAAAACTCATCAAACAATTTTGTTTCAATAAACTCTAATATTGATAATAATTCTCAATTAAATATATTTATAATTGATTTTGGTTGTCAAAATTCCGTCCAGAGATTGGAAAATAGTTTGAATGGTGATTATTCTGTATTCAGTCTCAATAGTATTTATTTTGGTTCAAATACTGATAATTTAGGTATTAATTATTTAAGCAATGTTTTTGGAAAATCTACACAGACATATATGAATAGTATTTGTGTGCTTGACGGTCATGCAAAAAAGAATTTTGTGGGCACAATTGACTTCAAACAAGGTTCAAAAAAAAGCGTAGGAGATGTTAGTGAAAACTGCATCATGCTTTCAAAAACAGCCAAGTCATTGTCAACGCCAATTTTGCTTTGTGGAGAAGAAGACGTTGATGGCAAGCATAGTTCATCTCTTGGAAAGATTGATGAAGACGAACTTTTTTATATGATGACAAGGGGTATTTCAAAACAAGATGCAATAAAACTTCTAATCAAAGCAAAACTTTCAAAATTGCTTAATAATATTTTTGATGAACAATTGAGAGAAAAAATAAAAGAAAGGATTGAAGATAAATTAAATGAACATAGGTAATATAAAAAGAGATTTTCCTATTTTTGAAAATAATGATATTTCTTATTTAGATAGTGCAGCAACATCGCAAAAGCCAAAATGTGTGATTGATTGCATAAAAAATTTTTATAAGAATACAAATGCAAATGCACATCGTGGGGCATATGGGCTCAGTTTGCAATCATCCGCTTTGCTTTCAAATGCAAGGCACAAGGTTGCAAAGTTTTTGAATGCAAAATATGATGAAGAAATTATATTCACAAAAAATTCAACAGAAGCACTCAATCTTATTGCACAAAGCTATGGCAATTTGGCAATAAAAAAAGGTGATGAAATTGTACTTTCCATTTTAGAACATCACAGCATGATTGTGCCATTTCAAAATTTGGCTAAGCACAAAAGTGCAGAATTAAAATTTTTATATCTTGATAAAAACTATCAAATAAATGAAAAAGAAATTGAAGATAAAATAACCAGCAAAACAAAAATTGTTGGCATATCAACAGTGTCAAATGCTTTGGGTATCATTACTGATTATCAAAAAATAATAGATAAAGCGCACAGCGTTGGCGCTGTGGTTGTGGTAGATGCATCGCAAAGCATTGCTCACGTGCCATTCGATGTTAAAAAAACAGATGCTGACTTTGTAATATTTTCTGCACACAAAATGTATGGTCCACTTGGTGTTGGAGTGCTTTATGGCAAAAAACAACTGCTTGAGAAAATGCCACCATTTTTGATGGGTGGTGATATGATTGAATATGTGTATGAAGATAACACAACTTTTGCCCCACTTCCAAACAAGTTTGAAGCAGGCACAATGGATGTTGCGTCTATTTCTGCCCTTGAAGTTGCAATATCATACATTGAAAGTATTGGATATGAAAACATTGAAAAAGTAGAAAATGAGTTAAAAATATATCTTTATCAAAGATTAAAAAATTTGCCATACATTGAACTATATTGCAGTGATGATTTGCAAAAACAAACGGGCCTTGTGTCTTTCAATGTTAAGGGAGTTCATCCACATGATGTGGCAAGCATTTTGGATATGCAAGGCGTATGCGTAAGGGCAGGCAACCATTGTGCGCAACCACTTTTGAGATGGCTTGGTGTCAACAGCACCGTGAGAGCTAGCGTTGGTATATATAACACAAAAGCAGATATTGACAGATTGATTTTGGCTCTTGAAAAAGTTTATCAAACTTTCAAAAAATATATTTAGGAGATGTTATGAACGATTTAAGCGAATTTTATACTGATATAATCATGGAACATAGTGCCAATAGCCACAACAGGCACGAACTTTTTGATGAAACTTGTTCAGCACATGGTCATAATCCCAATTGTGGTGATGACATCACTTTGCATATTTTATATGATGGCGATAAGATTAAAGATTTATCTTTTACAGGCAGTGGCTGCGCTATTTCTCAAAGTTCCACATCTATTATGATTGATTTACTTAAAGGCAAATCAAAAGCAGAAGCAAACGCGCTTATTGATTTATTTGTTGACATGATTGATAGAAAGCCGCTTTCAAACGAACAACAAAAAATGCTTAAAGAAGCCATGGCGTTTCAAAACATACAAAACATGCCAGCAAGGGTCAAATGTGCTTTGCTTGCATGGAAGACATTAAAACAAAAAATAGATGAATAAATTTTATATTAAAATTTGATATTTTATAATAAATTTAATTTATTTGACAAATTACTAAATAAATTGTTATCATAATAAAAATAAAGGTTGGTAAAAGTTTTGAATAAAATTATAGCCATAATAGAAAATGTTATAAAAATCATTCTTGGTACATGGGATAAGATAAGCGATGTGCAAATAAAAAATGTTGAACTTCTCTACAAGGAAGACAAATTCAATATTTTGGGCAAGGGTAGTTTTGATAAGGCAAAAGTAACAGCAAAGGTTGTTAGTGGAGAATATCCATTTCAAGTTATAGATGACTTTGTTTTGGAAATAGCACTTTATGATTATTTAGTTTTGCAGAAGAATAAAGACGTCTATGAATTTGGTAAAAATGGAATAAAACTTGAAGACATGCACCCAATACAACAAGAAGAGTATGTGAAAAATATCGCAGATGGCATAAAAAAATATTATGGAATAAAAGAAGCCATGGAATATTTGCAAGGATATGATATAATAAAAAACAAAAAAAATTAATGTTGGAGATAATATGAAAAAGAAAATTTTAAGTTTTATTGCAATTTTGGTTTGTGTACTCTCGATGGGATTATGTTTATCAGGATGCTTTGAAAATGTTGTGCCTTGTGCGTGGGTAAAACTTGATATGGAAGGTTATGTTTATTACAGATCCAATATGTATGCTTCTGGTGGCAATCATATTGAATTGTATGAAAGCCAAGAAGAATTTAATTCAACATTTCCTCAAACATTGATAGAAATTGTTTTTTATCCAAGAATACTTGGTGCTTATGATACAGAAGATGAAGGTAGGGTTACAACAGTTGATGTTTCAAGACCAAATCAAGTAAGCATGACTGTTATCATCAACAAATTGCCAGAAAATTCACTTTATTCTCCAGAAAAAAAAGTGTATCTCAATGGTGAATTGCTTGTTTCAAATCCAGAATATGATTACAGTAGTGATGCAATAGTTTCTTGGATGTTTGACAACGTTCCATTTGTTCGTGGCAACCCAAATGGTCAATTCAACGAATTTATTAACAAGTTGGAGTATAAATAATTGAATAGATTTATAAATAAAAATGGCCTGCGATTGCAAGTCATTTTTTATTTTTCTTTTTATTATTTTAATTACTGAAAGCCCAGAAGAACGCAAAGAATTCTGCCACAGTATAAACAAAGATTAAAGATAGATATATAAAACCAAACAATGTATCAAATCTTCTTGATGTTGGCTCAAAGTTATCTTTTCTGCCAACAGTATATTCTTGCACATTTTGTCCTTCAACTTTCGTTTCTTGCTCTGCTGGTTCAACTGCATTGGCATTTTCTGTTTGTGCTGATTTTGATTCCAAACTTTGTTTTTCTTTTTTGGGTGGTCTGCAAACAAATGCCGTCATTGTTCTCATAATCAATATTTCATAAAAGTTGACCATAAGAATAAGTGCAACAAGTCCCAAAATAAATACACCAAACAAAATGATTATGGATTTGCCCGGTTCTTTTATTGTGAGTTGATTGATGAGTACTGAAGTGTAAAATGTTGCAGCAACAGAAAGTGCAAGTAAAAATACCAACAAAATTAATGATAAAATTTTTCTTGCTTTGCTTTGATTGTGCCAATCAGATTTCATTTTTCTGTATCTTGATGGAATCGTAAATATCCATGTCAATATTTTCAAAAAATTGCTCATATATACTCCTTTTACAATATAATAATTTGATTTTGTAAAATTATTATAACATGAATACTAAAAAAATAGTAATATTTATTAAAAATTTTCAAATTGCCTATTTATTTTTTCAAAAAAGCATGTTATAATAATTGTGGAAAGGAAAAAAATATGGAAAAAGATAACTTGAGTGTTTCATTAAATATGAATGAATATAAGCAAAAAGTTGAAGCAATGAGTGTTAAGCAACTTTTGAAAGAAAAAGAGAAAATTGAAAGACACTTAACCGTCAACTATATTTTTATGGGTCCAAATTTTTATAGTGTAAACCAAGTGAATATCAAAGATGATCCAGAAGAAAAAAATAGAATTTATGTTCGTAAAAAAGTTTCAATTTTAACAAAAATGATCAGTGGACAATTAAATACTTACACAACAGATTTTGCTTCTTGCTGGCAATTTATTAATAAAAAATTTCTAGAAACAACATCTTTTGGTGATCATGTCACAGCTATACTTAAAGGTAAAACTGTTCCTTTTGCAGACAAACTTACAGTCAAAGGTCTTACTGCGTACAAAAAATATCTCTTGGTTTTGAGCGATAACTTAGGCAAAGATATGAACTTGATCCCAGCGGCACAAGATGCTATAGACACAGAATATTATGCTGATGCAAATTTGGATAGAAATAAATTTTATTCCAGAAAATACTTACCTTCAAACATAGATGCAATTTTCAAAAATTTAATCAAATCAAAAATGGTTGATGAGCAACTTGCAAAAGTTGGCACTGTTGACAAAAATGAAGAAATGTAAAGTATTATAAAGGATAGCAAATATATGAAAAAAAACAAAAAAGTTATAGATATAATGATAACTATGGGTGGTTGTGTTGTTGGTTCAGCTATTGCATCAGGTGCAATTCTTGGGCCATATTTTGGTGGAAAAGCATATAACGAAAAAATGGGAAGATTACGCTATGGCGATACTTGGGATTATTACATGAAAACGCAATGGAACAAACCTATTAGACTTCCTATTTACAATAATACTATTGCTGTTATGTTTAATAATTTTAGTGAATTAGCAAAAGAAAATGCCATGCACGCAATTTCAAAATTAGATGATGTTTTGAAAAAACAAAGCTTTACTATTTATGATAATGAAAACAAGCCAAAAGATAAAAACTATATAAAAATCAGTTTGGTAAATAATCTAACGAGTGAAGATGATGGAAAAGATTATGATACAATTGCTAAAACATATTTGGATTACAATCACAGAACAGGTATGATGAAGTATCCTGTTAGAATTGAAATTGAAAGAAAATATGTTAATACTTATCGCGATAACGCCAATCAAAATCATTTGCAAGACTATTCAGTTTTTTCATCAATAGTTCAACACGAACTTGGTCATGCACTGGGACTTGATGATTTGTATAGACAAAAAGATGTGCGTAATAGTGCAATGTTTTATTTAATAAATTATGGCTCATATTCTTATAGTGAACTTGACAAACATAACATAAGACATATTTATGATAAAGAACATGACGTTGAATATGAAGTTTCTGTAAGAACACCAAATCAAACAGGTTTGTTAAGTTATTATGATGATACAAAAAATGAACACAATGAAGATGAAACAACCATGTAAAAATAACTACAATGTTTAATCATTGTAGTTTTTTTATGTATGTATTTATTTGACAATTATTGGGTGTTTATTTATACTATAAACAAGGAGGAATATATGGGATTATTTGGTTTATTTAGTAAAAAACAATTATTAAAAGTTATTGAATGGGAAGATAATTCAAAAGATACTATCGTTTATCGCTATCCACTCACAGATAGAGATGAAATAATGAATAGTAGTACTTTGGTTGTTCGTCCAAGTCAAGTTGCACTTTTTATTCATAAAGGAGAAATTGCAGACATTTTTGCACCAGGAACATATAAGTTGTCAACAGAAAATATTCCAATCATCACAAAACTTTTGGCACTTCCAACTGGTGGTGATAGTCCAATCAAGGCAGAAATTTATTATGTAAACACAAAACAATTTGCATCAAACAAATGGGGTACACAAAACCCAATTATGATGAGAGATGCAGATTTTGGCAATGTTAGACTTCGTGGTTTTGGTATCTATTCTTTCAAAGTTGATGATGCCAAACTATTTATGAAAGAAATGTTTGGAACAAATCAAGTCTACAAACTTGCAGATGTTGCAGAATATTTGAAACCACTTATTGTTGAAGGTGTAACAGATGCCATTGCAGAAAGTAAAATTTCCGCATTAGATTTGGCAGCAAACTACAAAGAATTTGGTCAAACAATAGTTGAGTGTGCACAGCCACAATTTGAAAAAGTTGGTCTCAAAATTACAAATTGTGTAATTGAAAATATAAGTTTACCAGAAGAAGTGGAAAAAGCACTGGACGAGAGAACAAAACTTGGCGTTTTGGAAGACAAGATGGGCACATATACTCAAATGAAGGCCGCAAATGCTATGGAAGATGCTGCAAAAAATCAATCTGGTGGCAATATGGCTGGTCTTGGTATTGGACTAGGTGCAGGCAGTGCAATCGGCAATTTGTTTGCAAATAACTTAAACACAACAAATGCTCCAAAAGTAGAGAACACACCAAAATCACAAAATATGAAAAAATGTGCAAAGTGTGGAGAGATGATGCCAGCAAATGCAAAATTCTGTCCAAGTTGTGGAGAAAAGCAAGAAGCAAAATTTTGTGCTGAATGTGGTGCTAAATTAGAAGCAGGAGCAAAATTCTGTCCAAATTGTGGAGCTAAAGTCGCTCAAACTGAAACAAAATTTGAAGAAATTAAAGAAGTTAAAATAGAAGAAAAATGTCAACCAGTAGAAATGAC
>CADBPU010000056.1 GCA_902796635.1 uncultured Eubacteriales bacterium
CACAACAGTCAATGTTGAGGACTTAAACAGATTTGAAGATGAAACTGTTGTTGATTTTGAATTACTTTCATCAAACGGACTTGTAAAGAAAGCAAAAAATGCTGGATTGAAAGTTCTTGGAAATGGTGAACTTACAAAAAAACTTCATGTAAAAGCAAACAAATTCTCCGAATCTGCAATTGAAAAAATCAAAAATGCAGGCGGATCAATAGAGGTGTTATAATGTTCAAAACACTCAAAAATGCATTTCAAAATAAAGAAATAAGAATTAAAATATTTATAGTTCTTGGATTGCTTGTTTTGTTTAGACTTGGTTGCTGGATTCCAGTTCCAGGTATTTCATCAGAAGCATTCAAAACATCAGTAGATAATCAAACATTCTTATCATTACTTTCTGGTATAACCGGTGGTGCACTTTCAAATGGTGCAATTCTTGCACTTGGTGTTTCACCTTATATCACAGCACAGATTGTTGTTCAGTTGCTTTCAATGGCTATTCCTTCATGGGAAAGACTTTCAAAGCAAGGTGAAGAGGGTAGAAAAAAATTAAACAAATACACAAAAATTTTGACACTCATTCTTGCCACAGCACAAGCAATTGGAATTGTTGTATCATTTTCAAATGCGGGTGCAATAAACAGTGGTTTGTTTGGTGGAGCAGAGTGGCTTACTGGTGCAGTTGTTGTTATTGTTCTTGTTGCTGGCGCATTGTTCACAATGTGGCTTGGTGAAAAGATAACAGAAACAGGAATTGCAAATGGTCTATCATTGCTTATCTTTGTTGGTATTTTGTCAACAGCTGGTAATGCAATATTCACTAATATTGTTGAAAGTACAAGCGACCCAAACAAATTGTGGCAATTACTTGCATTTGTGGTTGCACTCATCATAATTTTCTCTATGATTGTTTTGATGGATGGAGCAGAAAGAAAAGTTCCTGTTCAATATGCAAAACAAGTTCGTGGAAGAAAAATGTATGGTGGTCAAAGTACAAATATTCCTATCAAACTTATGGGAACAGGTGTACTTCCAATCATTTTTGCAATGAGTTTACTTTCATTTCCACAAATCATCATGAGTATTTTCTGGCCAAACAGCAGTGCTGCAACTTGGTATAACACATATCTTGGTGCAGGTAGCTGGGCATATAGTGTTGTTGTAGGCATATTGATTTTATTCTTTGCTTACTTCACATCATACATGAGTTTTAAGCCAGATGATATTTCAAGACAAATTCAATCAAATGGTGGATTTATTCCAGGTATAAGACCAGGAAAAACGACTGCGGAATATTTGAATAGAATAAACAAGAGAATCACGTTCTTTGGGGCATGCTTCCTTGCATTCTTAACAATTGTTCCAACACTTATCTTCAAGGCAATTGGAGACACAGGTCTTGTATCAGCATTCAGCGCCACTGGAATGATAATCGTTGTTAGTGTTGCGCTAGAGATTGACAAACAATTAGAAGCACAATTATTAATGAAAAATTATAAGGGCTTTTTGAAATAATGAATGTAATATTAATTGGGCCACCACTTTGTGGAAAAGGCACACAAGCAAAACTTCTAAAAGAAAAATTTAATTTAATTCATCTGTCTACAGGTGAAATGCTACGTGAGATATCGTCTCATGGCACAAAACTTGCAAATGAGATAAAATCTCTTATAGATAATGGTCACTTTGTGTCGGATGAATTAATAATAGAAGTTGTAAAAAACAAATTAGATGAGATAAATTCTCAACATGATAACAATTCTCAATATGGTTTATTGTTTGACGGATTTCCTAGAACTGTTGCACAAGCAAAAGCGCTTGAAAATATCTTGAAAATTGACTATATTTTAGAAATTGTAGTTTCAAAAGAAGAAATTGCAAGGAGAGTTGTTGATAGAGCAAGTTGTAGTAAATGTGGCAAAGCATATTTGCTTTCAAACATCAAAACAGATATATGTGAAGTTTGTGGTGGAAAAATCACACAAAGAAAAGATGACACAAAAGAAATTGCAGAAGCAAGATATGATGAATATATGTTCAAGACATATCCAATCATAGAATATTTCAAAAACCATAATGGCTATCACAAAATTGATGGCGAAAAATCAACAGAAATGGTCTTTGACCAAATCTGTAAAGTATTAAAGTGAAGAATATGATTTATCTAAAAACTAAAAGAGAGATTGAACTTATCAAAGAAGCTTGCAGAATAACAAAAGGCATGCTTGATATTGTTGAAAAAAACATTAAACCCGGCATAAGCACTTTGGAACTTGACCAAATTGCAGAAGATTATTGCAGAAGTCAGGGGGCGATACCAAATTTCAAAAATTATGGTGGTTTTCCTGGTTCTATATGTGCAAGCATTGATGATGTTGTTGTTCATGGCATTCCAAGAGCGGACATCATTTTGAAGGAAGGCCAAATCATAAGCATTGATTGTGGTGCAATGATAAGGGGATATAATGGCGATGCAGCAAGAACTTTTGCTGTTGGCAAAATAAGTGAAGAAAAACAAAAACTTATTGATGTCACAAAACAAAGTTTCTTTGAAGGTATCAACGGACTCAAAGTTGGCGATAGAATTGGTGATATTGGTGAAAGAGTGCAAAAATATGCTGAAAGTTTTGGCTATTCCGTAGTAAGAGAAATGGTTGGTCATGGCATTGGCAAACATTTGCATGAAGACCCACAAGTTCCAAATTATGGTCATAAGGGCTTTGGTCCAAAAATAGAAAATGGTCTTGTTATTGCTGTTGAACCTATGATAAACATGGGAAGAAAGGAAATTACAATAGATGATGATGAATGGACAACAAGGACTGCCGATGGCAAACCTTCTGCTCATTATGAAAACACTATTGCAATTACTGATGACGGCGTAGAAATTTTGACCTTGTAGGAGAAATAATGATTGAAATTGGTTCTTATGTCAGGTCAAAACAAGGCAGGGACAAAGATAATATCTATATAGTAAAAGGAATTTTGTTAAAAAGCGTTTTACTTGTTGATGGCAATGCAAAAACATTGCAAAAGCCAAAAACAAAAAACATCAAGCACATTGAAGATTTGAATATAGTTGCAAGCAAAGTTGCAGAAAAGTTCAAATCCAATCAAAAAGTGTTTGATGCCGAAGTGTATAGCGCAATAAATAAATTCAAAACAAAATAAAGGAGAACTTATGCCAAAGGGAGATTGTTTGGAAATTGAAGGAGTTGTCACTGATATATTTAAGGATGACATCAAAATCAAATTGATAAATGGTCATGTCATTACGGGCTATTTGGCCGGAAAACTTAGAATAAATAACATAAGGGTTATGATAGGCGACAAAGTGCGTGTTGAAATGAGCCCTTATGACTTAACCAAAGGAAGAATAGTTTGGCGTGACAAAAATTAGCCAAAAAGGAGATAGATTATGAAAGTTAGACCATCAGTAAAACCTATTTGCAATGCATGCAAGGTTATCAAAAGAAATGGTAAAGTTTATGTTATTTGCAGTAAATACAAAAAACATAATCAAAGACAAGGATAGTCTCAAAAAACCTATGTTCATATACAAGATTAATTTCTCTTGGAAGTTGTTTCCACACTTTTATATATGAACATAAAAATTTATCAATTCAAGGCGGCTGATATAAAAATATTTATATTACTTGAATTGTTCAAAAAATAAAATATAATAAAATAAAGTGCAAAGCACAAAAATGGAGGAAAAATGGCTCGTATTGCAGGAGTAGATTTGCCAAGAGATAAGAGAATTGAGGTTGGACTTACATACGTTTATGGTATTGGTCTTAAAACATCTCAAAAAATTCTTAAGGCAACAGGCGTAAATCCAGACACAAGAGTAAAAGATTTGTCTGATGAAGACGCAGCAAAAATAAGAGAATATATTGACAAAAACGGAATTGTTGTTGAAGGTGATTTGAAAAGAGATATCGCTATGAACATCAAAACACTTGAAGAAATTGGTTGTTATAGAGGTATTAGACACAGAAAACATCTTCCTTGCAGAGGTCAACATGACAGATGCAATGCTCATACAGTAAAAGGTATCGCTCAAAAGCGTGCCAAGAAATAATAAGGAGTGAATTATGGCAACACAAAAAACACAAAAAAAGAGAAAAGTAACAAGTCGTTCAGATAAAGGTATTGTTCATGTTCAAGCAACAAAACACAATACAATCGTAACGATTACTGATGATGCTGGTAATGAAATCAGCTGGTGCAGTGCTGGAAAACTTGGCTTCAAAGGTTCAAGAAAGGGCACACCATTTGTTGCTGGTCAAGCAGCAGAAGTTGCAGGAAAACTTGCAAAAGAACGCGGAATTCAATCAGTAGAAGTATATGTTAAAGGTCCAGGCAATGGCAGAGAAGCTGCTATAAGAGCACTTCAAACTGCAGAACTTGAAGTTACACTTATCAAAGATGTATCTCCAATTCCACACAATGGTTGCAGACCACCAAAACATAGAAGAATATAAAGGAGAAATTATAAATGGCAAAATATATAGATGCAGATTGTCGTCTTTGCCGTAGAGAAGGTTGCAAACTCTTCTTGAAGGGCGATAGATGTTTAACAAAAAAATGCGCTTTTGAAAGACGTCCAACACCTCCAGGTGCTCATGGTGCTGAAAAGTCTATGAAACGTCCAAGCGAATATAGTATTCAACTTAGAGAAAAACAAAAAGTAAAAAGACTTTATG
>CADBPU010000057.1 GCA_902796635.1 uncultured Eubacteriales bacterium
AGCAGTTGAAATTGTACAAATTGAAAGAAAAGAAATGGAATATTTGTACAACGACAATGGAATTTACTACTTTATGGACATGGAAACATTTGACCAACTTGGAATTTCAGAAGCAGAAGTTGGTGATTCTATGAAATATATCATGGAAAATACACCTGCAACAATTGAAAGAGTTAACGGAAAAGTTATCAATGTTGCTCCACCAATTTTTGTAAATTTGAGAGTTGTTGATACAGAACCAGCAGTTCAAGGTGATACATCAAAATCTGCTATGAAATCAGCAAAACTCGAAACAGGTCTTGAAATCAAAGTGCCACTCTTTGTTGGAAATGATGACGTTGTAAGAGTTGATACAAGAACTTGCACATATCTTGAAAGAGTTTAATTAATTTAATGATAGAAAAAAATGCTCAATTTGGGCATTTTTTTTGTTGTTTGTAAATAATGTACATTTTTGTCGTTTTGTTATATGAAATATACTTCTTTAATATTATATATAAAGGAGTTTTTATGCTTGAAAACATATTGCCAGATGTGATTTTAAGGCCATTGAGTTTGCTGAAATTCGACGACTTGTGTGAAATAAGATTAAGATTAGGACGGCCAACGACAATAAACTATAAAAATACATACTATTTTTTTGGACGTGCAGGGCTATGTAATGAAAATGAAGCGATTGTTTGCACAAAAGAATTGTTGCAAAACGTTATTTCAAAAGCAAGCAACTACTCAGTTTATGCAGTAAATGAAGAGATTAAAGATGGTTTTATTTCAGTCAAAAACGGAGTGAGAATTGGACTTTGCGGTACCGTTGTAATTCAAGATGGAAAAATACTCACAACAAAAAATATATCATCAATAAACATAAGAATTCCACATCAAATTGTTGGTGCAGCATACAAAATCTCAAAGTTTTTGTTTGATATCAATGGACAAGTAATAAACACTTTGATTATTGGTGCACCAGGTGTTGGTAAAACGACAATATTACGAGATTTATGTTTGCAATTATACAAGAAAAGAAAAGATTTGAATATTTTGCTACTTGATGAACGTATGGAAATTGCTGCAAGCCATGAAGGCGTACCACAATTAAATGTTGGCAATAGCACAGATATCATATGCGGTGGAAAAAAAGAGATAAATATAGTCAATGGTATACGCAGTATGTCGCCCAATGTTATTGTTTTGGACGAAATTGGTAATTTGGAAGATATAAAATCAGTAGAATATGCAGTGAACTGCGGTGTTTCTGTCGTTGCAAGCGTGCATTGTAAAGATATTTACGAATTACAAAAAAAGCAAAATTTTCAAAATTTGATAAATTCAAGGGCATTCAAAAGAATTGTTGTTTTGTCTCAAAATAACGGAAAGGGAACAATAGAAAATATGTATGATGAATATATGAAGCCGATTTTGGAGTTTATATGATAAAATTTGCATTACTTTTTTGTCTTTTGGGTGCATCAGGATACTTGGGATTTCAATTTGCAAATACATACAAGAAAAAAGATGATTTTTTGAGTGATTTGTTAAATTTTACTAAAAGTATAAAAAATGAAATTTCTTTTATGAAAACTGATTTGTTATCAATTTTGAACAAATATGAATACAAATCAAATTTTAATGATTTTTTATTAAAATATCAAAATTTATTAAAATCTAAAAATCAATCACAAAATGAGATAATTGAAATTTTGGAAAAAATCTCAAATTTTGATGACTTGGAAAAAAATACAATTTCTCAAATGTTTTTTGAACTTGGAAATATAGGGTATATTGAACAAATTGAACGACTTGAATATTATATAAATTTTTATGAAAATTTATTGAAAAAGAGTAGTGAACAATCCGGCAAAATGATGCCTTTTTGCAAAAAAATGGGCTTTTTGATAGGTTTTTTGGTTTGCATAGTACTAATTTAAGTTTGCATAGTACTTAAAATACGCTTTGCATAGTACTATGCATAGTACTATGCAATATATATTTTTATATAAATACAAACAAAATGGAGGAGCAAAATGGGTATAGAGATAATATTAAAAATTGCAGCAGTTGGTATTCTTACAAGTGTTGTAAATCAAGTGCTTAAATACTGTGGAAAAGAAGAAATTTCAACACTTACAACACTTGCAGGGCTTATTGTTGTGCTTGTTATGGTTGTCAATTTGATAAGTCAACTATTTAATACTGTCAAAAGTTTATTTTCTCTATAAGGATCGGTTATGGATATAATAAAAGTTATTGCAGTAGGCATTATCACTGCAATTTGTGTTGTAATTCTTAAACAAGTCAAGCCCGAAATGGTTATTGTCACCATAATTGCTGGAACTATTGTAATTCTGTTTTTGATTATGGAAGCAGTTGGCAATATTTTTGGAGAGTATAAGTATTTACTGGACAAAACGGGGCTTAATAGTGGAATTTTTACAAGTGTTTTGAAAGTTATTGGTGTTGGATACTTAGTTGAATTTGCTGGCGATATTTGTAATGATGCCGGTGTTGGAAGTATATCTCAAAAAATACTTCTTGCAGGCAAAGTTTTGATAATTATTATGTGTTTGCCGGTTATAAAAAATCTTATTAATATTATTCTTGAATTTATACAATAAACAAATATTTGAGTGGGAGTGATTTATAAATTGATATGAAATTTTGCAAAAAAAACTTTATGACAATTTTATATGTTTGTATTGCTATTGTAAGTTTTTTTTGTGTCTTTAATGTTATTAAAAATCAATATAATTCAAACAAAAATGTCAATCAAAGCAATAGTATTTGTTGTGTTAAAAAACTAGATGCAAATTTAATATCAAACTCAAATTTTACTGTAAAAAGCCAAAGCAAAACAAAACTTAAAATCTCTTTTTTGTTAGATATTACTGACGATTTAAGCCAAGAAGTAGAAACTCAAATTGGAGATTTGGAAGATGATAAATTTGATGAAATATTGAAAAACTTGGGGGATAGAGAAAAACAAATCTTTCAAAATGAAGGTTTTTTTGAAAAGATAAAAAAAATCATAAGCGGACAAGCATCTTATGATTTTGTGGATTTAATAAATATAGTACTTTCACTTTTTTTGGATAATTTTTCTGGCATAATTCCAATTTTGGCTATTATTTGTGCTGTGGCTATTATGAGTAGTTTATTGTTGCAGTTAAGGGGTAAGGCATTAAACAAACCACTTGGAGATATCATACATTTTTGCACTTTTGCAGTGATTATTGTTTCTGTATTAACTTCTGTTTTGGAACTAGTAAAATTGACGTCTAACACATTAAGTTTGCTAAAAAGTCAAATGGAGATATGTTTTCCTATATTACTAACTCTTATGGCAGGGCTTGGCGCTGGTACTTCTGTTGGAATATATCAACCCATGATTGCAATTTTGTCTGGCGCTGTGATGCATTTATTTACAAGTGTTTTGCTTCCAATTTTCTCACTTTGCATTATTTTTTCTGTTATTGGTAATTTGACGAGTTCGGTCAAACTTACAAAATTTACAAAATTTTTGGAGAGTTCTTTTAAGTATATCATTGGCTTTACTTTTACAATATTTTCGGCATTTTTGGCTGTTTCTGGAATTGTTGCTGGTAGTTTTGATGGTATATCAATAAGAGCAACAAAATTTGCAGTAAAGAGTTATATTCCTTTTGTTGGTGGATATCTTGCAGATGGTTTCAGTTTGATTATGACAAGCAGTATTTTGATAAAAAATGCGATTGGCTATTCTGGGCTCATTGTTATGTTTTTGACAGTAATTTCGCCACTTTTGAAAATTGTTTTATTCAAACTTGGACTTTCTCTTGTTGCTGGTGTTATTGAATCTGTGGCTGATAGTAGGGTAACAAATTTTGTATCTGCAACAGCAAAAAG
>CADBPU010000058.1 GCA_902796635.1 uncultured Eubacteriales bacterium
ATATAGTTATTCTTCTCTTGAAGATATTTTGAATTTTTCCAAGAGTAAAAACCAAGCACCTTTCATCTTGCTTTGTGATAAAATTGCTGACCCACACAATTTGGGTAGTTTAATCAGGTCTTGTGAGTGCGCGGGGGTGCATGGAATAGTTATACCAAAAAACAGGGCTTGCCAAATCAATGATACTGTGATAAAAGTCAGTACAGGGGCTTGTTTTAACATCAAAATTGCCAATGTGACAAACCTTAATGATGCAATTAGGTGGTTGAAAGAAAGAAATGTTTTTGTGTATAGTTTGGAAGCAGATGGCGAGTCTATATATGATGTGGATTTGACTGGTGCAACAGCGCTTGTGATTGGCAGTGAAGGTTTTGGGGTAAGTGAACTTACAAAAAAATTAAGCGATGCAACACTCAGTTTACCGATGTATGGAAAAGTTAATTCTTTGAATGCATCTGTTGCTGGTGGCATTGCTGTTTATGAAGTTGTTAGACAAAGAAAAACAAAGTAGGAGACAGTGCAAAATGTTTCAAACGTCGTTTGAATCATGTGGCACGTTTGTGCCACCCTGCGCAAATTGCGCAGATTTTGCCCGTAGTTGTATATGAATGAAATTGATTTACTTAAATCAGCACAAACAGATAAGTATGCTGTTGAAGAACTGCTTAAAAAATACAAACCACTTGTTATAAAAATAGCAAGAAGGTATTTTTTGGTGTGTGGTGATATTGATGATTTGGTGCAAGAAGGCACAATTGGTTTATACAAAGCCATTATGGCATATAATCAAGAAAAGGAAGCAAGTTTTATTACTTTTGCAACCATTTGCATCAAAAGGCAACTTCAAAGTTTGATAAGAAAAGAAAACACACAAAAAAACAGCGTATTTTTAGATTTGTTTAACGATGACGATTTGAATAAACATATCAATATTCCAACCAATAAGGGCAATCCAGAGCAAGTTGCAATTTCAAATCAAAATATGCAATACATAAAGCAAGAAATAAAATCTCAACTCAGTGATTTTGAATTTAAGGTTTTGCAACAATACCTTGATGGTATGTCATATGAACAAATTGCACTACAAAGTGGCACAAATAAAAAAAGTATTGATAATGCACTTGCAAGATTACGTTCAAAACTATCTCATCTTTTAGATGACATACACAATTAATTTTGATATAATAAAAATAGGAGCAAAAATGTCACACTTAGCATTATACAGACAATTTAGGCCGAAAAACTTTGATGAAGTAATTGGTCAAAATCATATTGTTGAAACATTAAGGCATCAAATTGAAAACAACACAATCAGTCATGCCTATCTTTTTTGTGGCACTCGTGGAACAGGAAAAACCAGTTGCGCTAAAATTTTTGCAAAAGCAGTAAATTGTTTGCGCCCAAAAAATGGCTCGCCTTGTGGAAAGTGCGAAGTTTGCAAAGCAATTGAAAGTAATGCTAATTTTGACATTATGGAAATTGACGCAGCCAGCAACAATAGAGTTGATGAAATAAGAGATTTAAGAGAAAAAGTCAATTATTTGCCAAGTGTTGGAAAATACAAGGTATATATTATTGACGAGGTGCACATGTTGACGGATAGTGCTTTCAACGCACTTCTCAAAACATTGGAAGAGCCACCTGCTCACATCATATTCATTTTGGCAACAACAGAGCCAGAAAAGTTGCCAGCAACAATACTTTCTCGTTGTATGAGATTTGATTTCAAACTTGTCACCGTTGATGATCTTGCAAAGCAATTAGAAATTGTGTTTAATCAAACAGACACAAAGTTTGAGCCAAGGGCTTTGGAACTCATAGCAAAAGCTGGCAACGGAAGTGTGAGAGACACATTGAGTGTTGCAGAAATGTGCAAATCATTTTCAAACAACAAAATAACATACCAGTCAGTTGAAGAGTGTTTGGGTTTGACTGATGATAGAACACTTTTTGCAATCGCATCTAGCGTTGTCAATCGTGATGGCGGAAAGATATTGAACGAAATCAGCAAGTTATATTCACTTGGCAAAAATATGTCAACCTTGCTTGCAGATTTATGCGAGTTTTTCAAAAATGTTTTGACGCTTAAACTTGCACCAAACTTTGACCTTAAAGTCCCACAAAATATTAAAGATAATTATTTGGCTATTGCCGAGCAATGCACAGAAAGGCAACTGCTTGATATAGTTAAATTATTAAGTGATAATTTGTCTCAAATAAAACATAGTATAAACGACAAAGTTTTTACAGAAGTTTCAATTTTGGGTTTGATATATAACGAAAATCAAGAACTTGAATCATTAAAAACAAGATTGCAAGATTTAGAGAATAAACTTAATGATACAAATTATCAATACAAAGCACCAAGTCAAGTAAATCCTGAAAAAAAAGTTGAACAACAAATCAATGCGTCAAATGTCCAATCCCAACAAAATGTGGAGAAAAAGCAAACACAAATCAACATTGCATTTTCTCCAAAGAGCATATTTGGTGGCCTTGTTGGATATGTGAGAGATTGTGGCGAAATGATGTTGTTTTCTGCAATGAGTGATGTTTCAAATGTTGATATTGAAAATAACAAACTTGCTATATATTGCAAAGATAAAGACGTTGCAGATTTATTATCATCTCACAAAAATATTTTGAAAAAATATGTTCAAGAAAGATATGATTTGTTAGACGTTGATATATGTTTGGAAGCACAAAAAAAAGATGATATTTCTGTGTTGAATGACATGCTCAATGGAAAATTAAAAATTGAATAAGTAAATATAATTAAAGGAGAGTTTTATGTATAACAATTTTAGAGGTGGTTTTGGTGGTGGCAATATGCAAAACTTGTTGCGCCAAGCACAAAAGATGCAAGAAGAAATGGAACAAAAACAGAAGGAACTTGAAGAATCTATTTTTGAAAGTAGTGTTGGTGGTGGCATGCTCAAAGTTTCTATGAACGGTAAATACGAAGTTCAATCATTAGAAATCAAGCCAGAAGTCATTGACCCAGAAGATCCAGAAATGCTTGCAGATATGGTAAAAAGTGCAGTCAATAGTTGTGTTGAAAAAATAAACGAAGCAAAAAAAGCCACAATGCCAAATTTGCCTATGTAATATTTCGCTTATTTTAGATTTATTATTAGAAAGTCTTAAAAATAAAAAAATGTCATTCTGACCTTACAGAATATCTTGACCATGGAAGAATCTCAACCACATTAAATAAAAATATATTTGATATAATTGACAAGCAAATGGAGAAAAATGAAAAACAGTATAGAAAGCATGGATAAGTTAGTCAATAGTTTCACAAAGTTGCCAACAGTTGGGCAAAAAACGGCAGAGCGTTTTGCTTATGCTGTTCTTTCCATGCCAGAAGAAGACGTTAAAGATTTTGCAAACAATCTGGTTCAAGCAAAAAAGTCAATCAAATTTTGTTCAGTTTGTGGCAATTGGAGCGAAGAAGAAATTTGCCCAATTTGCAAAAGCCGTAGCAGTGAAACAATCTGTGTCGTCAAAGAACCAAAAGATGTTCTTGCAATGGAAAAGGTACGCAACTACAATGGCACATATCATGTTTTACATGGTTGCATCAGTCCACTCAAAGGCAAAGGCCCTGACGATATAAGAATAAAGGAACTTTTGCAAAGAGTTGGTGGTGGAGAAGTCAAGGAAGTAATCATGGCAACCAACAGCGATGTTGAAGGCGAAGCAACAAGTATGTATATAGCACGTCTGCTCAAACCACTCGGCATCAAAGTAACACGCCTTGCACAAGGTATTTCTATGGGTAGTGATATCGAGTATGCCGACGAAGTGACACTAACAAAAGCCCTGCAAGATAGACGCGAGATATAAAATTTGAATATTATTAAAAATCTAGTGCTATTAGTAGCACTTTTTTTTGTTTGCGAATAAGTAAATACGATAAAAGTTTGAGGTATTATGGAAATATATAATGATTTTGCAATAAATCCACAAAATTTTGAAGCCATGGCAAAAGAATATTCTTTGCAAAAACAAAGCAGTATTTTTTCAATAAATAAGCAGGACATAGACGAAAAGGAGATAAAATCGTTGACGGCGAAACTTGAATATTTGCGTGTTTTGCTTGGAGATTTGAAAAAGAGAACGTCAAATGCTGATATTTTACTAGTGCTTGATGAACTGTCAATTACTTTACAAGAACAAACAAAAAAACTAACTGAACTTTTTGATGGATTGACTGTTTCTCAAAATAATGATGAAGAAGAATACAAAATGTTTTGCAATAATCTCAAAATTGCCATAAACACAACCAGCGATATTGTCAAATTGCTCATAGAAATCAAGGATGATGAAAAAACACCAAGCGAAGCAAAACTTTCTTTGACCGAAAGTATAAACACTTTTCTTGACATTAACAACAAGCTCGTCAGTCTTTTTGGTGAGTGCCGTTATTTAAGGTATTGATTTTTTCAAAAAAAATGACAAATATTAAAATTTATTAATAAACTCCACAAAAACTTTTGTTTTTTTGAAAAACTTGTTGACAATGGAGTAAAGTATGTGATAGAATAACAGAGCTGTCAAGAAATTGGTAGCGAAAAAGAACCATAA
>CADBPU010000059.1 GCA_902796635.1 uncultured Eubacteriales bacterium
TGTTATAATAATGTCAGCAAGGTCGTAATAATCTTGGATGTTTTGAGCAAAATTAATGATATTATAATTTTTGATATTTGACTTTATGTCATTATTTTTTCCTGCGATGTGAACTATGTTGAATTTTTTTGATATTTCTTCTGCATAATTTTGGATTATTGTATTTATTGATTGACTTCCCAAACTTCCGCCAACAATCAAAAGAGTTGGCAGATTTTTGTCAAGTGATAATTTTGATGAAACATTGTTCTTATTTCCTTGCAAAATTTCTTTTCTTATAGGGCTACCAGTATAAACACCATTTTTTATATTTTTGCTTGTGTCTTCAAAACTCGTGCAAACCGCTTTTGAATATTTGCTTGTGAATTTGTTTGCAAGGCCAATGGAGTAGTCGCTTTCATGGCTGACAATTGGTATCTTCAAACTTTTTGCCGCAAGCACAACTGGAACAGATACAAAACCACCCTTTGAAAATAACAAGTCTGGTTTTTCTTTTTTCAAAATTTTTTTTGCTTCGCAAATGCCTTTCATTAATTTGAAGGGTATAAGTAAATTTGATGGCGAGAGCGAGCGCTTTAATTTGCAAGTTGTAATTTCAAAGTATGGTATTTTTTTTTGAGAAATAATTTCTTTTTCCATACCACTTTTGCTTCCAATATACTTAATCTCGTAATTATTTTTTATTTCGTCAATAATTGCCAAGTTTGGCATTATGTGGCCACCTGTACCACCGCCTGTAAATATAATTTTTTTCATATTGTATTTTATGCATAATTTTTTTGAATATAATATTTTTATTTTTTATTTTGATTTTATTATATAAAATCTATATAGTATTTTTTTGAAAATAATCACAAAAAATTGAATTAAAATACAATCAAATGTATAAATATTCACAAATTAATTATTGTAGTTATCTATATACATTAAATTATAAAAATTTTGTATAAATATATAAAAAGTTTATTAAAATTGTTTTATTTCTTTTTTTCTTGTGTTATACTCAAAATGTATTTATTAAAAAATTGCAAATAATATAGGCAGTTTTTTTATGTAAAAAATATATTTGATTTACTTGGGAGATTTTATGGCAAAAGAATATAAAGCAAAAGATTTGGTGGTTTTGGAAGGACTTGATGCAGTACGTATGCGTCCTGGTATGTATATTGGTACAACGGGAGTTAAGGGTTTACATCATCTGCTTTGGGAAATTGTTGATAATTCAATTGACGAACTTGCAAATGGTCATGGTAATAAAATTTGCGTCACACTTCATGCAGATGGCAGTGTAAGTTGTATTGATAATGGTCGTGGTATGCCTGTTGACATCCATCCAAAACTTAAAGTTAGTGGTGTACAAGTCATTTTTACAGAACTCCACGCTGGTGGAAAGTTTGAAAGCAACAACTATCAATACTCTGGTGGACTTCATGGAGTTGGTGCAAGCGTTGCAAACGCACTTTCAAGTTGGCTTGAAGTTTATGTTGATAGAGATGGAAAAAGATATCATATGCGTTTTGAGAGCAATGAAGTTAAGGGACATATTAAAAGTGGAGCACCTGTAACACCGCTTGAAGTTGTTGGTACAAGCAAAAGCACGGGCTCACTTGTAAGATTTTTGCCAGACAAAAGAGTTTTTGGGGACGCTACATTTGATTTTAATACTATTGCACTTAGATTGCGTGAACTCGCATTTTTGAACAAGGGTATTGAAATTATTTTGGTTGATGAAAGATTAAAAGGTCAAAAACCACACATAAAACAATTTAAGTATGATGGTGGAGTTAGTGATTTTGTAAATTATGTAAACAGTACAAAAACAAAACTCTTTCCAAACCCTATTTATATAAAAGGAAAAGGCGAGCATTGTGAGCTTGAAGCTGCAATACAATATACAACTGAATATAGCGATACAATTTTAAGTTTTGTGAACAATATTCCAACCAGTGAAGGCGGAACACACGAAACTGGTTTCAAAAGTGGACTTACAAGAGTATTAAACGACTTAGGTAGAAAACTTAATATCATAAAAGAAAAAGACGACAACCTTTTGGGCGATGACTTTAAGGAAGGTCTTTGCGCAGTGCTTTCAATCAAAATGAGAAATGTTCAGTTTGAGGGTCAAACAAAAACCAAATTAGGTAATCCTGAAATAAGACCAGAAGTTGAAGGGATCATTGTTGATGAACTTTCAAAAGCACTTGCAAAAAATGATACAAAAAAAGTTGTTGATGCAATAATCAAAAAAGCACAAGGTGCAGCAAAAACAAGAGAAGCAACAAAAAAAGCAAAAGAACTTTCTCGTGCAAAAAACAGCATTGAAGGTAGTAGTATGCTTGGCAAACTCGCAAGTTGCACAAGCAAAAATCCAGAACTGAATGAACTCTTTATTGTTGAAGGTAATAGTGCTGGTGGTACTGCAAAACAGGGGAGAGATAGATATTTTCAAAGCATTTTGCCACTTCGTGGAAAACCACTTAATGCAGAAAAAAAGAGAATTGATGTCATTCTTCAAAATGAAGAAATAAGGTCAATAATTGCAACTCTTGGCACAGGTATTGCAGAAAATTTTGATATTGAAAGTTTGAAATATAACAAAGTTATAATACTTGCTGATGCTGATACTGATGGCGGACATATTCAAAGTATACTTCTCACATTCTTTTATAGGTACATGAAAGAACTCATCACAACAGGCCATGTGTATGTTGGCATGCCACCACTTTTCAAAATGGAAAAGAAGGGAGAAATACATTATGCCTACACAGATGCTGATTATTTAGAAAAGCAGAAAAAGTATGGATCAGGTTTTTCAATTCAAAGGTATAAGGGTTTGGGTGAAATGAGTGCAGAACAACTTTGGGAAACCACAATGAACCCAAAAACTAGATTTTTGGTAAAAGTTACAATTGAAGATGCGGCAGAAGCAGAAAAGATGATAACCACGCTTATGGGTGATAATGTTGAAGCGAGAAAAGCATTTATTCAAGAAAATGCAAATTTTAATAGAGTCGATAAATATGCAAATATTGTTGGAAAAGATAGGGGAGAAAACTGATGGATTTAGAAGAACTTATTGAAAGAGAAAATGAAGGTTTTTCTCAAAAAAATCAAGAAAATGAACAAAATGTTGCAAAAAAATCATCAAAAAGTGCAAAAAAACCAACAAAATTGCAAATGGAAGCATCACTACTTTCAAACGCAAAGAGTGAAGCCGAAGGTATTGTCAGCGTTGAAACAGAAGGATATTTTAGGGACGAAGATGGCAACTTTTTGAAAAATCTTGAACAAGTTTTGAATGATGCCATGATACCTTATGCCGAAGATGTAATTTTAGATAGAGCACTTCCAAGGGTTGAAGATGGTTTGAAACCAGTCCAAAGAAGAATTTTATATTCTATGCATGAGTCAGGCCTCAGCCCAGACAAACCAACCAGAAAATGTGCAACAATTGTTGGTCATGTTATTGGTACATATCATCCACATGGAGATAGTAGTGTATATGGTGCGTTGGTAAGACTTGCGCAAGATTTCAATATGAGAGAAACTCTTGTATATGGTCATGGAAACTTTGGTAGTGTTGATGGTGATGAAGCTGCTGCGTATCGTTATACCGAAGCACGGCTTACTCCACTTGCTCTTGAAATGCTACGAGATATAGACAAAAACACTGTCAGTTGGAGTAAAAACTTTGATGACACACACGATGAACCAAACACGCTTCCAAGCAGATTTCCAAATTTACTTGTCAACGGTGCAATGGGTATTGCAGTAGGACTTGCAACAAACATTCCAACACACAATCTTGGAGAGTGTATTGATGCATGTTGTGCTGTTATAGAAAATCCAAATATAACAACCAGCGAACTCATGAAATATATCAAAGGCCCAGACTTTCCAACAGGTGGAATAATACTTGGTGGAGATGGACTTAAACAAGCTTACGAGACAGGAAAAGGTAAAATTCTCATTCGTGCAAAAACTCATCTTGAAAAAGATAGAGATAAAGATATTATTGTTGTTGATGAATTCCCTTATGGTGTAAATAAAGCCGAACTTCTCAAAAGAATTGGACAACTTAAAGATGCAAATAAAGAGCTTTTGGGTGGCATTGGAGATATTAGGGATGAGAGTGATAGAAATGGTATAAGGGCAGTTATTTGTCTTAAAAAAGATGCGGAGACTGAAAAAATCTTAAATTATTTATACAAAAATACAGATTTGCAAGTTAGTTTTGGTATCAATATGGTTGCAATTGCTGGTGGTAAACCAAAACAATTATCACTCAAAGAAATACTATCTTACTATGTTGTTTATCAAAGAGAA
>CADBPU010000060.1 GCA_902796635.1 uncultured Eubacteriales bacterium
AAATGAAAGCAGAACAATTCGGCCAAACCATTTTGCTTTTGTGTCTTTAAGCCATAAACCATATGGCTTAAGTTTGTAATCTGAAAGTTGAATAATTTGCAAAAACTTGTTAGAAAGTAAGCATAAAACAACTGCATTAATTATTGTTAATGTTATCAAAAAATAAAAATCAGGATTACTTAAATCAAAAACGCTCATATTTTCTCCTTTAACAACTTAGAAAATTATCAACAATTATATCAAATTCTTGTGAATGATTTAGATAAGCAAAATGTCCACCTTCAAACATAATCAATGCACTATCTTTTATCAATTTATTAAGTTTTTTTGCCATATATAATGGCGTATCTCTATCCTGTTTGCCCCAAATCAAAATTGTTGGTGCATATATTTTTTTTGCATGATTTGATAAATCCTGCACGATTATTCGATTAAATACGGGTTTCAATTCATCTGGCATGGCTTTGTAATCTGCACTGCCGTATTTTGATAAATCTCTTTTTATAAGACCAATCTTTTTTAATGTTTTCAAACATTTATATTTCCAAATCTTTAATGTTTTGCTTAAACTAAATTTTGGTTTTATTCCTGCAACATCAACAAAGACAAGTTTTTCAACAAGTTCTGGATATTCACTTGCCAAGAGTATTGCAACTCTGCCACCAAAACTATGACATACTATGCTTGTTTTGTCTATGTTTTCTGCTTTTAGAAGTTCCACAACAATTTGCACATAGTCAGCAAGTTGCCAATCTTCTTTTGGTAAATCACTGCCACCAAAGCCAGGGAAATCTAATGTTATAGTTGAATATCCATTATCAATCAAAAAACTTTCTAATGACCTAAAACTATTCAAACTACCACCCCAGCCATGAAGTAGCAAAACAACTTTTTGATTGTTCCCTTTATGATATCTATATGTTATGCCTATATCATGTAAAGTTTTTTTCATTTTACCTCATTATTTTGCAAACATAACCAATGCATTTGTTCCATCGTCGTAATATTTTTCTCTTACGCTTTGTGTTTTGAAACCAAATTTTTGATATAGTTTTATTGCTTTTTTGTTGTCTTCTCTAACTTCCAAAAAATAGTCATGAATATTTTGCTCATTTCTATATTCAAATGACATCTCCATAAGTTTGAAGCCAACACCAAGTTTTTGATATTGTGGCAAAACTGCAATTTTGAGTAAATTTAAGTCATCGCCAAGAGTTTGTAGTCCAATGTAGCCAATAACTAAGTTGCCATAAAGCGCAACAAAATATTTTTTACTCTTTTCAGCAAGTTCTCCTTCAAAACTATTTTTTGAATATCTTTCACTGCCTGCATCAAAGCACTGTTCGTCAACAATAGAAAGTGCTTCGGCATCAACTAAATTTGCTATCCTAAAACTCAAATTTTCTTTCATCTTTTGTTCAAGACCAATTTCGGCTTGACTTAATTTTATGTATATTGGACTCAACTTTTCTATTGTTATAAAATCACTATTTTGCACTTTTTCTTTGCTGATATTTGCAAGTGAATTTTCATCAACTTCAACTTTTATTAAATCTTTATATTTTTCAAACTTTTGACTTTCCAAACTGGAATAATACATTTTGAAATCTTTTTCATTTGCAAATTGTGAAATCTGTTCAACTGTTCCAAAACCAATTTCAACAATTTTTTTGTCTTTGAAAATTCCATAATAGCAATCAGCATTGCCACTATCAAGTATAACAATAAAATTATTGTCTTTAATATTATATGAAACAAGTTCAAATGAGTTGATTGCAACGCATTTGGCATCAAGTCCACAAAGCAAGCCCTTTACTACTGACATACCTATTCTTATGCCTGTAAAAGAACCGGGACCAATAACAACAGCAATGGTGTCAATATCTGCCACAACCAAATTTGCATCTTTCAAAGTGCTTTGAATTGATATCATAATATTTTCACTATAAGGGCTTTTGATTTTTGTTTTATATATTTCATTTTCATCAAGCACACAAATTTCACCATTAATTCCACTTGTGTTTATACTCAAAATCTTCATCGTTTTCTCCAATTATTTATAAAAATCACAAAATTTTAGTTATT
>CADBPU010000061.1 GCA_902796635.1 uncultured Eubacteriales bacterium
AGAATAAAAGCATCCATCTCCAATAGTTTGGACACTTGCTGGAATAGTTAAAGATGTATAAGATCCAGTTCTTGCAAATGCCTGTTCTCCAATTTCTGTAACACCATTTGGAATTGTTAACTCTTCCAAATAATCAATTCCTGTAAACGCATAATTACCTATACTTGTAACTGTGCTAGGAATGCTAAAATCATCATTTCGCACATTCCATGCATTGTAAAAAGCATAATTACCAATTCTTGTGATTCCTTCTTCTATTCTTAATGCAAACAAGCTTGTTACTTGGTCTTTCCAAGGACGTTGGTCATCAGCCATATCATAATCCCACATAGCACCTGAACCATATATTCTTAAAGAAGGCCATGTTTCATCTGAAAGTTCATAATAAACATCGTCGCCACATTTACCACTTGCTGCAATTCCAGCAAAAACAGCATTTTGTTGCTGTGGCGTCACCAAAAACATCACACCCATAACAAATAGGAGTGGAATCAAGAATATTGTTAGACACTTAATCATTTTTACTTTCATAAAAGGCTTCCTTTTTTTATAGTATAGCGATTTTTTTGTCTTTTAGCAAACAAAATTATATAATTTTGTTTTATATTAAAGAAAATTGCACATGCAAGTTTCTTAATATTTTTTTTAACAACTATTTCTCTTATTATAAAAATAAAAGTAGTAAGTTTACTGGCAATTTATGTCTTGAAAGTATTTTTTGAGTAATCATTTTAGTTATTTGCTAATGTTTCATATGACTTTTACAAATTATCTTAAATATAATAATCTTTATTATATATTTTCTACTTCAAAACTAGGTGCAACTTCAAATTTCTTATTTGATAAATAGGCAAGCGGAAAAGATAATTTATCAAATGTCAATTCACATGCGCACAATAGTTGTTTTGTTTTGTGATATTTTTTGTTGATTTCCCTGTCGCCATATTTTTCGTCACCCAAAACAAAAATTCCTTGATGCGCTAGTTGAACTCTTATTTGATGTGTGCGTCCAGTTTCTAAATTTATTTTTAACATTGATAAATCATTTTTTGATGATATTGGCACATAAGAAAGTTTTGCAATTTTGGCGTTTTTATCATTTTTTGAGCAAATTTTCACAAAATTTTGCTCTTTTTTTATATAATTTTCAAGATTTTCACCATTTTTGTTAATATTACCACTAACCACTGCAATATATTCTTTTTTTATTTTATGCTTTCTGAAAGCATCAATCAAACAATTTTCACTTTCTATATTTTTTGCAAGAACTACAAGTCCTTCTGTGTTTTTGTCAAGTCTATGGCACGCTTTTGCTCCAACCAATTCTTCCAAACTCTTACTATTCAAATATGTTTTATCTTTTAGTGTGGTTTCAACGCCTGCTGGCTTAAAAACGATTAAAATATTTTCATCTTCAAAAATCACATCGATTTTTTTATTTTTTCTACTATTTATATAAAATTCAACTTTATCTCCAATATTAAGCAATAAATTATCTTTCACTTTTACATCGTTAACTTTAATATCTTTTTTTCTTAATGCGGATTTCAGTATATTAAAATTTAATGTTGGTCTAAAATCTAATATTGCTTCAAATAGTGGTTGAGCTTTTTGATTTATAAAAGAAATCTTTTCCATGCAATATTCCTTAATCTAAATCTTTTGTGTCTTTTTTACTATTCTTTTGTCCAAGTTTGATTGCAGATATTTTAGGTAAAAATGCTATAACAACATAAAACATAATTCCAAATCCTAGTGCGCCAGCAATAACCAAAATCCAACTTGTTGTGGTAGATGGCTTGTATGTTAAAAATATTTGATATCCTTGACTTCTATATCCGTCAATAATTTGATATACAGTTATGATATTAATTCCACTCTTAGTTATTTTTACTTCGTCAGCATATATCAAATTGTTTGAATTTAATGTGTAAGCAAAAGATGCGCCTTCTTCCCCCAAAAATTTTATTGTGGTTGGCAAAACAACTTGGAGATTAATGGCTTCTTGTTTCTCTCCATTTATATACATTTCAATAGATGGTGTTGGTGGACATATATAAACGCTTATAGGTTTAAGCATCAAATTTTCAGTTTCGTCATCAACAAATTTTATTCTGTAATATCCAAGTGCAAATTCATAACTTTCAAAAGTATTTAACGTCTCAATTTCAGTTTCTATTTCTTGTTCTTCTTCTCCAACGACTTGTTTTGTTAAAGAATATACTTTTATTTGTGTAATTTCATCAAATCCATAAAAATAAATGTTTTGACCCACAACATACGTTCCGTTATTTTTTGCTCCTTGAAAACCAAAATACAAATTTGCATTGCTTGTGTCTGGATTGTCAATCAAATTGTGTGATAAATATACTTTTACTCCTAAATCTTGTGGCAATTTAAGGTTTTCTTTTGTTATATAGTTTAGTCTTAAATCAACTTCTCCTTGACTTATTTGTTCCAAATCAACATAATCCATTTGATTGTTGCTCAAATCTAGTTTTGTCAAAGTTGTTTGATATACATTTTCATTTAGTAATTCATAAGTAAAAGAATTTAAGTAATTATTGGATAAATCTAAAACCTGCAAATTTTCAATTTTAGATAAACCACCAACAATAGATTCAAGCAAATTGTTTGATAAATTTATAGTGCTAAACATTGATAAATCAATGACATCCAAGTTATATATTGATGTTATACTTTTTCCAGACAAGTCAAGTGTTGTTTCAGTAAATCCATCAAACAAATCAGTATAAAAATACTTTGAATTTGATTCTCTGTGAATTCTTCCACTTGTTTCTTCTGTCTTGTTGGCATTATAAAAACTTTCTAGTGCAGTCCATAATTCTTTTGAAATTATTGACCCATCGTCTGTTATTGGTGTTGAATCAGTAATTTCTTCGGCGTGCAAAACCATATCTGTTTTGTTGCTTGAAATATTCAAACAAAAACCAACTCCCAAAACCAAAATAAGTACTAAAACAATATTAAAAATTTTCTTTTTCATATTTTTATTATATCACAAAAATTTGATTTGTTTATAATTTTATTAAATATTTTAATAAAAAATATAACTTGCAAATTCATACAAGTTATATCTATTGTAAAATTATTGTTTTATTATGGCTGAATTTCTGGACGAGATGGAGTTTGATTCATTGAAAGCACAACACCTGTAATAGTATTTTTTGTGGTGGTTGTAATATCGGTGACAATATGTTTTGTTAAAGTCATTTCTTCTTGCACAGTATAACTTAATAAATTTCCATCTCTATCAATAATGCAACTCATTTCAACATAACCAAATGATGGCAAAGATGTTCCACCTTCTTCCTGAATATTTTTGGCATATTCTTTTGTTGCTTCTTTTGGGTCCAATAAAACTGTGGCTTTGTAATAAGCAATATTTCCGTAATCATCTCTTGCAAAAGAAAAGAATTTGCTTGCCGTAATTGTATTTTCATTAACAATATACCAAGGATGACTTGTTGTAGAACGCGTTACATCATGAAAATTTCCAGAAAAATCTGCAATCCATCTACCATTTGATTTTCTTATATTTGTGCCATTTCTTTTATACTTTCTTCCATCTTTGTATATGGTTTGAGCAGCGTCAGTTTGACCAAAATTTGTTTGTGTTTCTTTTCTTACAAATTCATTAAAAACAACACCATCGCTATATTTTACATTTGTAAAACTCATAACAATTTCCACTTCTTGTCCCACTGCTTCTGCAATTGTTCTGCCATTTCCTTCAATTTCATAAGATGTGCTATTATAATATTTTTGAAAAGCTACGTTTACGGCTTCTTTTGCATTTTTATATTTAGGTAATTCTTTGTTTTTTGAAGGGTCAACCTGTCCGCTATTTGGCGTAATATTTGTATATATAACATTTAATTGGTGTGCTTCAATTTCTCTTAACATGTTTTCATATACATCATTTTGAAAATCCAGTTCACTGTTTCTTTTACAATAAAAAATAATGCCAAAAACTATAAACATTGACATCAAAATAGCAATTATTTTGTTTATATTATTTATATTAAAGACAAATTTATCAATTCTTTGTCCTAATGTTTCTCTTTCGTTTTCCACGTGTTCTATTTTATCAAAAATATTTTTCATAGTCAATACTTTTTTATTTACAGTATTATATGAATTATATAATTATCAAATAATTTATATATGCATTTTTTGTTATATTAAAAAATCACAAACCTTAGCTTGTGATTTAATTTTTTAATATACTTGTCTTATTGGTGAAACGAGATAGACATATTCTTCTTCGTTTTCACTTGGAACAATAAAGCAAGGGTTTACTTGACCATTTAATTTTAACATGACATAATCGCTTGCAATATTTCTCAAACAATCCATAAAGAAACTGATGTTGAATGCAATAGTCAAATCTTCGCCATTAAGTGAAATTGTTATTTTTTCTGTGACAGTACCTGCTTCACTCTTTGCAGAAACTTGCATGATATTGTTATTTATTTCAAATTTCACACTGTTGTCTCCACCAACATGAGACAAAATACTTGCTCTTTCAAGTGCGCTTAAAAGTTGACTTTTTGCAACAGTTATTGTGCTTGCAAAGTTTGATGGAATGATTTGTTTATAATTGATAAAATCTTCTTTTGTTCCCAAGCATCTTGTCACAATTTTTGTGCCATTAAGCACAATCATCATATAGTTTCTTTCAATCAAAACTCTAACATCTTTTTCTTCATCATCCAAAAGTTTTGATATTTCTGCAAGACTTCTTGCTGGAACAATAATGCTTGATTCAGCAGAGCATTCTTTTATTGATTTTTTGGCTATGGCAAGTCTAAATCCATCAAGAGCTACACTTGTCAGTGTTTTGCCATCTTGCTCAAACAGACATCCTTTAAGAATAGGTCTTGTGTCGTCTGTCGCAACTGAAAAAATTGTTCTGTCAATAATTTCTTTCAAATCTTTTTGTTTAAGTTCAAAAAACTGTGCGTTTTCAATTTGTTTTACTGTTGGAAATTCATTTGCACTTTGACATTGAATAAATAATTCGCTGTCTGTATATTTGATTTTTAATTGGTTTCTATCATCCAAAACAAGTTGTATTTGTTCTGCACTCAATTTTCTAACAAATTCACTGAACAATTTACCAGGCACAACAATTTCGCCTTCAAGTTTTACATCTGCCATTATTCTTTTTTCTATGGCAAGTTCACCATCTGTTGCAGACAAAATCAAATAGTCGCCTTCGGCTTTAAGTTTAATTCCTTCCAATATGGGATTGGTTGTTTTGCTACTTGTTGCTTTGATAACAATAGACACTGCGTTTGATAGTTCCAATCCTTCACAAAATACTCTCATTTCTTTCTCCTATAATATGCTTTTATTGTAGCATAAATACAATTTTTTTGCAATAATTTTTATACTATATAATTAATAAATTAAATTAAATCAAAATTGATAGTCTTGACAAGTAATTTTTATTGATGTAAAATTTTTATATGTTAAATGTAGACAAAAAAATATTAAAACATTTAGAAAAAAATTTAGTTTTTCCTAACACAAAAGATATTTGTGCTTTAATATTTGATGCAGTCAAATTCATTTGCAAAATCTAGAAGCCGATAAAAACAAAAAATATTACGTAAATAGCAAAAATTTTTCAGCGAATAAAGATTATTCACAATTAGATTTTGACTTGGAAAACTAGCAAGTGTATATGTGGATATCTTCCAACAAGTTATGCACATACTTGTCCACATAATTTGAAACAAAAAGGTTTGGAAATTGGTAGTGATTTCTTACAAAAAAAAATAATTAAAAAAGTTTATTCACAATTTCACAGACATTATTATTAATGATATTATCTAATTATAAAAAAATAAAATTAGAAGGGGAAATTAGATGTCTAATTTATTAACAATTTCAACAATGCTTATTGGAATGATTAGTATAGTAATTATTTTAGGAATAATTGCTTTATTTGTAATTCTTAACATCAAAAAAGGTGGCAAACTATCTGCGATAACACTAGCAGAATTTTTGGTTGCATTTATTTTGGCGGTACTTCTTGCAAAACCAATACTAGCACTTTTTGACAAAATCTTTTCTTTCTCAATGGTGTTTTACAATATGTTTATGCTAGACTTTGGACAAATTGATAGTTTCAACACAAAAGTGACATTTGAAAATTACAATACAGTTGTTGAAAATTTCAAAAGTAGTTCAGTTGGAGTTGCAGATAATTTGAAAAGTTTTTTTATAAAAGTTTTTGAAAAATCTAACCCACCCACAGAAGGCACAACAACACTCGGTGCTATTGCATCAAGAAGTTTGAGTTATATGCTTTGTCTGTTTTTGATGACAATTATTTTGTTTGTTGTGATTTATGTTTTAGTAAAAATTCTTTCAAATTTTTTGGACAAGAAATTCAAATTCAAAAAGCAAAAACAGCCACAAAAAGTTTTGGGTGGAATAATAGGATTTTTCAAAGGACTTTTTGTGAGTGTATTAGCAATTGTCATGTTTTCAACAATTCCATTTTTTGGAACAGCGATTGATTATATTGGAAGTGGTTTTCAAACAACAAAAATTTTTGATGCACCATATCAATTAGTTGTAAGTTTGGAGCAAGATTTGTATGTAAGCACAAACAATTTTGCAAAGATTACAAAAAGATGTTATCAAAATACAGATGACATACAAAAAGCACATTATCAAAACGAAGTTGATACCCATACAAGATACAGAGTTGATATTTATATAACAAATGACACCATAACAATTTACACAGAAGATTTGATTAATTACACTTCAATTAATCATTTCAGTGATTTTTATATTTTTTCAAATAATACACTTTATTTATATCAATCAAACAAACTTTTGATTGGACTTGGATACAATACAAAAACTAGTACAATAAGATACAAAAACATTATAGATGGCGTAAAAGTGGATTATACCTTAAAAATTGTTTAATAAAGCATATATGAATAAATTATATAATAAATAATTATTTATGCTTGACAAAAAAGTTCAATATATTATATACTTGTGTTGCTTATTAGCAAAACAAGATAATATTCTTGAATTCTTATCACAGCAGAAAAGGAGCAGTTATGAAAAGAACATATCAACCAAAAAAGAGACATAGAATTAAAGTTCATGGATTTAGACAAAGAATGGCTACACAAAAAGGCAGACAAGTTCTCTCTCGCCGTCGTCGTCGTGGTCGCAAAATGTTAGCATTAAAACACAAATAATATTCAAGCAAAAGTGGCTGTTTGCCACTTGCTTTTGTTTATTATAATGCTAGTAAATTAGATAATGATGGCAGTCAAATATGAAAAAAGAAAATAGATTAAAAAAAAGAAAACAATTTAATTGGATTTTCAAAAATGGCAAAACAATAAAAGAAAAAGATGTTGTTATTGTCTACACTTCAAGTTATGGCAATGATTACAAAGTCGGCTTTTCTGTAACAAAAAAAGTTGGCAAGGCAGTTGTAAGAAACAAAGTCAAGCGCAGATTAAAAGCAATTACCACAAAATACAGAAACAACATTATGCCCAAACACACAATGATATTTGTTGCAAGGCCAAGTATTGTTGAAACTAAATTTGAAGATATAGAAAATCAAATTATTGTGCTTCTCAAAAAAGCAAATTTATACAAAGAAATATGAAAAAGATATTGAACATTATTTTTTATCCACTAAAACTTTTGGCTTTACTACTCATTTATTTATATAAGATTTTAATCTCTCCATTACTTCCAAAATCTTGTAAATTTATTCCAACATGTTCAACTTATGGAATAACAGCAATCAAAAGGTTTGGATTTTTTGAAGGGATTTTTTTAACGTTCAAAAGATTGGGCAGATGTCGCCCGGGAACAGAAGGCGGAAAAGATTATGTTCCAGATAATGTAAAAGGAGATATAAAATGGATTTTATAACAAACATTCTCGCACCGTTGCAATGGCCAACTGGCTTTTGGGAATCAATCATCAAATGGTTTGCTGGTGTTGGTAGTATTGGTATTGGCATTATTTTGCTGACGCTATGCTTAAAACTTGTTTTGTTGCCAATAGACTTTTGGCAAAAACTTGCTTCAAGAAAAATGACAGCACAGCAAGCAATCATGCAACCAGAATTAAACGAAATAAAACAAAAATATGGCAACAATCAAGCACTAATGCAACAAAAACAAGCCGAGTTATACAAAAAGTATAATGCAAGTCCTGCGAACAGTTGTCTTGTCATGCTTTTATACTTGGTTATTACAATGCTTGTGTTCTTTACTTTGTTTTCAGGATTGGGAAATATAAGTAGAACTCAAATCAATTATGAATATTACACAATTGAGCAAACATACAGACAAACTTATGAAGCTAACCAAACAGACCCAAATGTTGTTGAATTATCACAAAATGCAGCAGCAGAAAAGTATGACGAAATAAAGCAAGGTTTTATCACAATCAAAAATATTTGGAGACCTGACAACTGGTCAAGCGTGTTTCCAAAAGCAGAAGAATTCTTAAAAAGTACAAACACAAGTTTAAGAGCATATACTTACACTTACGAACCTGAAAATACTGAAACAAGTGAGCCAGCAAAAAAAATAACATATATTTATCTTTCAACAAACTCACAAGTTTATGAAGATACCAATGGCAACAAATATATTGAGCCATATGTTGACCTTAATGGCAATGTATATGCAATATTTGATGTGTCAGAAACAGCAACAAATCCAACAAGTTTCACAATCAAAGCGCAAGATGGCGATGTAGTATATTCAAATGTTGTATACAGCACTTTGTTTGAAAGTTATAATAATAGTGATTTAGGTATAACATATTTCTATTTAACTCAAAATCAAACAAACACATATACTTTTGAAGAAAACACACACATAATGCCATATATTTTTGGCGATACAATTTATGCAACAGCAGGCACAGATACAGAAGTTGTGATTAATGGCAAAACATACAATGTTGATTATTCAAAAACAGAAGATATGCTAATCACTCAATACACAACAGATTTATCAACAGAAAAAGTGCAAGATAATTACGCATACAGTTCAGCAGCCGATGCGTTAAGTACATTCAAGGCAGATTTTGAACTTGTAACAAAAGCGATAAATGATAAATATGAAGGGCAATGGAACGGATACCTTGTTTTGATTATTCTTGCAGGTGCAATAACATTCTTATCATCTTATCTTACAAATTTGGGTGTAAAAACAAAAGACAAAAAGGGTAATGATGTAAAAGCATCAAAACCAAAACCAACAATGGGAATAATCATGGCGTTTATAATGATATTCTTTACATTCTCATACACAAGTGCTTTTGCAATTTACATTATTGCAAATAGTATAATTTCTACTATTTTGACATACTTATCAAATTTAGTATTAAACAAAATGGAACTTAAAAAAGAACAAAAAGAAAATAAAGTTGCAGACTACGTTAGAAAATAAAATATAGAGAGGAAAAAAATATATGAAAAGTTTTGAATTCACTGCAAAAACAGCAGAAAAAGCAATAAAAGAAGGTCTTGAACAATTAGGCAAAAAACAAGAAGATGTTGATATCGTAATTTTGAGCGAAGGTGGCTTGTTCAAAAAAGCAAAAGTTTTGATTAAATTTGATGAAGAACCTGTCAAAACAAATTTTGCAAAAAGAGAAGAACCAAAACCAGAACCAGCAGAGCAAGAAAAAATGCCAGAACCAAAAGTTGAAGAACCAAAAGAAGAAAAACCTGTTCAAAAGGAACAAGTTGTTGAGCCAGAAACAAAACAAGAAAAAGTTGAAGAAGTCAAAGAAGAAAAGATGGCAGAACAACCAAAAGTTGAAGAAAAGAGAGAAGAAAAAAGAAAATCTCACAACGAACCAAAATCGCCAGAAGAAATTGAAGAACAACACAGACTTTTCAACGAAAAACATTTTCAAGACAACTCAACAAGTTTGGAATTTGTAAAAGGACTTGTCGAAGCAATGAAACTTGATGCAAATGTTGTGCTTGAAGAAAAACGTGATGCAAGCGAAGTTGTTATTGAAGTTGAAGATGCCGGCAAAGTTATTGGTCATAGGGGAGAATGTCTTTCTGCAATTCAATATCTTGCAAATATAATTGAAAACGCACACAACCCAAATGCAAAAAGAGTTGTTGTTGATGCTGGCGACTACAAACAAAGAAGAGAAGAAACTTTGAGAGCCCTTGCAATTAGAGTTGCAGGAAAAGTTGAAGCAACAGGCAGACCATACAAAATGGAACCAATGAGTGCTTTTGAAAGAAGAATTGTTCATACAGAACTTCACAATCTTCCATCAGTTGAAACTCACAGCGAAGGTGTAGAACCATTTAGACGAATAATTGTTACAAAAAAGAGATAATTATATATATCCAAAAAAAATGTGCAAAATTTATTTGCACATTTTTAGTATCTTATCTGTTCTTCTAATGTCAATATCTTTATTTCATCTTTATGATGTTTTTTGTAATATTCTTTGTATTCTTCTCCAAACCTTTTATACATTTCTTCAACATATCTTTGATTGTATTTACTCTTTTTAGATGTAATTTCGTTAATATTTGCATTCATCATATAATCTATATGTTCATAAGCAACAATTCTGCAATCATACAAATTCAATTCAAAATTATGTCCCCCAGCTATAATGCAAACATATTTAGTAGATTTATTAAATTGTAATTGCTTGTTTTTTGTTGATGTTTCAAAATATTTTCCCATATTGAACTTTTTATCTGTGTTTCCACCATAAAGATTTTTTATATTCCATTCAAAATCACAAAAAACTCTTGATAAAATTTCGCAAATTTCTTTTTTGTTTAACTTGTTTATAAAATTACATTTATTATCCATAAATATCTCCAAAACTATATTTATTATATAATATCAAAAACTTATTGTCAATATTTAATTATTTATCATCATATCTCTTATATATTTTATTAAATAAAAAAAATAAATAAAAAAATTGCAAAAAATGCAGTTTTTTTGTGATTTTTTTTGATATTTTTATCAAATTATATAAAAATTCGCTATTTTTTTGTTGGCATAAATTCTTGCAAAACGCTATCGCTTGGAACCTTGTTTTCATCAAGTTTTTCAAAGTGATGAAGTTTTTTTAGTGTATCTTTCAAACTTTCATTTTTCATTTCTTCCAAAATTTTGTTATACACGCAAATTTCATATGGGTGAAAACTGTTGATTGTATATTCAGCAAGTTCAACAAAAGGATTGATATATAAATTTTCTCCAATACCAACTTTTTTCCAGGTTTTCAAAGTCTCTTCAATGCTGTTGCCCCTGTGGTGCAAGTCTCTAATCATGCGTCTGCAAAGACGTATGCTTTCATGTTCAAGATATGGACAGCCATTTTTGAAAATATCTGTGTTCACAGAAATATAAATCTTAAAACTTTTGTTGGTAGGAATAAATTGGTCAATAATTGGATTCAGTGCATGCAAACCTTCAATAATAACAATAGAGTTTTTTGGTAATTTTGTCGCGTCGCCAAATTCTTTGTTTCCTGTTAAAAAGTTATATGTTGGCAATTTTACTGATGCACCTTTTAGTAATCCTTGCATGCAAAGTGAAAATAGTGTCCAATCAATAGCATCAAATGTTTCGTAGTTATATTCTCCATCATCCCAGAGTGGTGTGTCAACTCTATCAACAAAAAAATCATCAAGAGATAGTTCCAACGCGCTGTATCCATGTTCTTCAAAAACTTTTCTCAAAATTTTGCTTGTTGTTGTTTTGCCACTGCTTGATGGTCCAGCCAACAAAATAAATTGAACATCACTATTGTTCATAACATTAAGTGCTGCTTCCAAAACTTGATTTTTGTATATATTTTCACAAAAATTGATATATTCTTTTGAATTTTTCTTAATATTTTTGTTTATTTCTTCAAGTGTGATTTTTTCTGCTTCCATATTTTCTCCAACAATTTAGTTTATGTAATTTTCTTTTTTTTGTTAAAAAAGAAGCAACTAAATATTATCAAAAAAATTTCAAAAGAGCAAACAATATTATGATTTTTATTTATATATTATCAAATAATTTAATAAAACAAAAAAAACGTCAAAGATATTTATAAAAAAATATTGACAAAATGCAAAAAAGTAATTACAATATGGCGCGTAAAGGAGTTGTTATGTGGGATGCTGTTTTAGATGCATTGCTTGATTCATTAAAAGCGTTGCCAATTATGCTTGTTGCATATATTTTGATTGAATTTATGGAACACAAAGGCGAAGTAAAGTTTGAAAAAATTGTTGCATCATCAAAAAAATATGGTCCACTATGGGGTGCAGGCCTTGGAGTGATTCCGCAATGTGGTTTTTCGGCAGTGATGGCAGATCTATTTTCAAGAAAAATGCTGACGATTGGCACGCTTTTTGCTGTGTTTGTTGCAACAAGTGATGAAGCAATTGCAATTTTGATTTCTCAGCCAGAATATATTGGTTCTGTTGCAATACTGCTTGCTTTCAAACTTGTTCTTGCAATTGTTGTTGGTTATGGTCTAGATTTAATTTTTAGACACCAGTTAGTCAAAGCCGATACACTTTCACACTCAAAACACTTTGAGCATGAACACTCACACAAGCATACTCACGAACAAATAGAAAAAGAAGTTGAACTTGCAAATGCAAAAGTTTGCAACACTTGTGAGATAGAAGAAAAAACTTGTGATACTTGCAGTCATGCTCATTTGCATCATAAGCACGAAATGGAAGTTGAAACAAAGCAAAACAAAGGAAAGGTTTTTTGGCATATTGTTTTGCAAGGATTATTACATACGGGTGAGATATTTTTGTATATTTTGATTGCAAATTTGGCAATAACTCTTGTTATTCACTTTGCTGGTGGAGAAGAAGCCATTGCATCAATCGTCAGCCCAAACGCTTGGTATTTGCCAATTGTTTGTGCTTTGATAGGTCTTATACCAAATTGCGCAGGCAGTGTTGTACTTGTGGAATTGTATACGTCTGGCATAATTTCATTTGCAGCATGTCTAGGTGGGCTTTGTGCAGGCGCAGGTGTTGGTCTATTAGTTTTATACAAAAACAACAAAAACATAAAACAGAATTTATTGATAACATTTGGACTTTTCTTATTTGGTGCAGTCGTGGGATTGTTGTTTAATCTGTTTTTACCAATAAAGTTTTAATATATCAAATAAAAAATGGCATTTTTGCCATTTTTTCATGCCTAAAAAACTTATTATTCAAAATCTGTCAAACCTATCAAATAATCGGCAGAAACATCAAAAAATTTTGCTATGTTATACAAGTGGTCAAT
>CADBPU010000062.1 GCA_902796635.1 uncultured Eubacteriales bacterium
ATGAGCCATCAATTGTGATTGATGCTACTGCTTTAAGTTTGCTGTCTTCTTTTTTTACAAGCCTAACACGAACGTCTGTGATGTTTAACACTACATGCACCTACCTTTTTTTATTTGGCAATTTTTACCTTTGCCATATATATATTTTACACATAAATAATTTTTCTAGCAACTAAAATAAACTATTTTTTCAAAAAACCAATTTTTTTGACGAAATTTTATTTGATTTGTTAATATGAGAATTGTTTGTGATGCTAGTACTACCTTGTTAAAGTATAGTATTGTTTTTTATGTCATCCTGAGGAGCGAAGCGACGTGAGGATCTCAACCATAGAAATACTATTTGTACGAGTTTTCACTTTTGTAAGTGAGTATGCGAGCAGAGATTCCTACGTCAAAAATTTTTCAAATTTTTTCCTCTGAATGACGAATTAATTAATGACAAAAAAGCAGGTAAATTCTATAACTTTTTTTGTGTTTTTGTCATATTATTATTTGTGAAAGAATATAATTATCTCCAAAATTTCAAGCATATACATTTTGTTGGTATTGGTGGAATAAGCATGAGTGCACTTGCAAAGATTTGCCTAAATAAAGGCAAAAGTGTGAGTGGTAGTGATAGAACAAAAAGCCATATAACAGTGGAGCTTGAACATTTGGGTGCAAAAGTGTCATATAGGCATCAAAAAAAGAATATTTTTGGTGCTGATTTGGTTGTTTATACTTGTGCTGTTGGAAATGATAATGTCGAAGTTTTGGAAGCGAAAAAGAGTAATATTCCTATATTAGAGCGTGCAGAATTTTTAGGCAAAATTGCACAGGAATATTACGAAGTTATCGCAGTTGCTGGCTCACATGGAAAGACTACAACTTGTGGCATGTTGTATCAAATTTTCAGTCAAGCAAACAAAAGCCCAACAATGCTTGTGGGTGGCGAGACAACAGCAGGAAATTTGGTTTTGGGCGAAAAGCAGGTTTTGATTGTTGAAGCGTGCGAATATATGGAACATTTTTTGAAAATTTCACACACTTTGGCTGTTATTCTCAACATAGATTTTGACCACCCAGACTATTTCAAAACGCAAAAAAATTATGAAAAATCATTTCAAAAATTTGCGTCCCAAAGCAAAAAAAATGTGTTTGTAAATGAAAAATATTCAATGCTGATAAATAGTAAAAAAATAACCTTTGGAAGTGGTGGAGATTATCAGGCACGGCACATAAAATATCAAGAAGATTACATTCTATTTGATGTTTATAAAAATAATCGTTTTTTTGACAAGTACAAATTGAATTGCATTGGATCATACAATGTTTTGAATGCGCTTGCATCTGTTGCTGTGGCCGATTTTTATAAAATTGAAAAAAAACATATAAGAGACGGTATAGATAGTTTTAGAAATCTAAAACGCAGATATGAATATATGGGCAAAATCAAGAATAATGTGGTCATAACTGACTATGCTCATCATCCAACACAAATCAAAAATTGCATAAATGCCACAAGAGAAGTGTATAACAGAAAAATTACTGTTGTTTTTGAGCCACACACATATTCAAGAACAAAAGCACTTTTGAGTGAGTTTGTTGACTCGCTTTGTCTTGCTGACAATATCATTATATTGCCAACATATTCTGCAAGAGAAAAACCCAAAAAAGGTGGTACAAGTAGAGATTTATTCAACACGATTTGTTTTGTTAAAAAAAATGTTAAGTTTGTAAAATCTTACAAAAAGTGTAAAAGCGAACTTGAAAAATTAGACAAAAACATAGTCCTGTTGCTTGGTGCTGGAAGTATAATCAAACTTGCAGAAAGCATAAAAAAAGACTATTTGAATACAAACCAATAAAAAATCCAGTCGCAAAATTTGGCGACTGTTTTTTGTATAATTATTAATAATGGAAATTTATTCCATAATTGTATTATAAATTATACTTATTATGTTGACATGATATTTTGAAAAAGGTATAATTATTCATATAATAGTTTAAGTATGCGAAATTTTATGCAAACTTTTGGAGGAAACCTGTCATGGCAAAATATGTCAGTGTGTTAGATTTTGGTTCGAGCAAAATTAGCGTTATGATTGCAGAAAGCGGAATCAATAACACTTTTAATATAAGAGGAACGGGAGAGGTTGAATATGCTGGCTTTTACAATGGCAGTTTTGTTGAACCTGAAAAATTATATGAAGCGATTGCTAGTTGTATCTTAAAAGCAGAAACTAACAGTGGATTGAAGATTGAAAAATTACATATTGGCGTACCTGCCGAGTTTACTTTTGTTGAGTGCAAAAATTCTAGTGTCGCATTTAACAAAAAAGTAAAAATTGGAGATGAAGAAGTTGCAGATTTGTTTTCACTTGCAAGCAGAGATGTAAAACACGATGGTGCAACAATCATAAGTCGCAGTCCAATTTATTTCTTGCTTGATGATAGCAGAAAAGTTATTGACCCAAAAGGCGAAGTTTCAACAAGACTAAGTGGACTTGTAAGTTTTGTTTTGGCAGATAACAGATTTATTGAACTTATTGACGGAATAGTTCAAAATATGGGACTTAAAGAAGTTGAATATGTCAGCAGTAGTTTGGCAGAAAGCATGTATCTTTTGGACCCACAAGTTAGAGATAGTGGAGCAATTCTTATTGACGTTGGCTATTTGACAAGTTTTGTGGCTCACGTAAAGGGC
>CADBPU010000063.1 GCA_902796635.1 uncultured Eubacteriales bacterium
AATAACAAATTATAGTTGAAATATCTTTTTTTTTATGTTATAATGCAAAAGTACAAAAATTAGGGGTTTATTATGTTAAGTTTATTAAAAAAAAAAAAAACATATCCAGCATGGATGACATCAAGTTTTCCTGTTATAAGAATAGTTTTGATGGTACTTCTTGCATTGCTTGCAGTTTCAATCATCGTCATCGTTATGATGATGGAAAGCAACCCAGATGGTGGCACAAATGTAATTAGTGGTCAATCAGATAGTTTCTATTCAAAAAATCAATCTTCAAGCAAAGAAGGCAGACTTAAAAAAGCTATTGTCATTTGCAGTATTGCACTTGTTGTTATCGCTATTGCATTTTGGGTATTGTGGGCAATTATGCCAGCAAATTAATTTACAAAATTTGACTCCTTTGGAGCCATTTTTTATTGCTAAAATAATAAATAAAATATATAATTAGACTATATTGGTAATAATATGAAAGATAAAATTTTGACAGAAATAAAAAAATTAAATTATTCTGGAAAGACAAAGAGTTTTGTACAAGACAAACTTTGTCATATCTTTCATGTCCATATAACAGAGATGAATAGATTGTTTTTTGAACTTGAACAAGATGGCGAATTATATGTAGACACCAAAAACAAAGTATATCTTGCCAAAGAAATGGGACTTGTCAAAGGCAAAATCAATGGCAACAGCAAGGGCTATGCTTTTTGTGTGCCAGATGATGAAAAGCAAGAAGATATCTTTATTCCTGCTCACAATTTGCATGATGCTTTGCATGGCGATAGCGTTTTGGTGCAAAAGAATTATGATAGAGATGGCAGGGGCGAAGGTGTTGTATTAAAAATACTTGAACGTGGGCTAAAAACCGTTGTTGGTACAATAAAGGTATTTCAAAAATTTGCTTTTGTTGAGCCAGACAATAAAAAGATTGCAAAAGATGTATATATTCAAAAAGGTGCAGAAAAAAACGCCAAGACCGGCGATAAAGTTTTTGTTAGAATAACTAATTATGATGGCAGAAATTTGACAGGTAGTGTTATTGAGATTTTGGGAAAAGATAATGGAAATATTATAACAGACGTTCTTGCTATAATCCGTGGATATGAACTCATTGAAGAGTTTTCAAAACCACTACTTGAAGAATGCAAAAAAATTCCACAAACAGTTGATGTTTCAAAATATCCAGACAGACTTGATTTGCGAAAAGAAATCATTTTCACTATTGACGGAGATGACACAAAGGATTATGACGACGCTGTAAGTTTGAAAATGGACGGCGAAAATTATATTTTAGGTGTACATATTGCAGATGTTGGTGAATATGTAAAAAGAGACACTTTGCTTGATGAAGAAGCGTTTGAAAGGGGCACTAGTTCATACTTTCCAAACTGTGTTTTGCCAATGCTTCCAAAAGAACTTTCAAATGGTATTTGTTCGCTTAATCCAAATGAAGACAGACTTACACTTTCTTGTATTTGCAAAATCAGCCCACAAGGCAAAATTCTTGAACATATAATTAAAGAAAGTGTCATTTGCAGTGTTGAAAGAATGACATACAAAAATGTCACAAAAATCATTAATGGCGATACAGAACTTTGCGAGAGATACAAAAGAATTGTGCCAACACTCAAAATGATGGCAGAACTCAATGATATTTTGGAAAAAGTGAGAATAGCACGTGGAGAAATCAATTTTGAAATTCCAGAGCCACAAATAGTGCTCAATCCAAAGACTTTGGAAGTTGAAAGTTTAGATAAAAGGCCAAGAACAGTAAGCGAAAGATTGATTGAAAGTTTTATGCTTGTTGCAAATGAAGTTGTTGCGGAGCATTTCCAAAAACTTGGCGTCCCATTTGTATATCGTGTTCACGAAACACCAGAAGATGAAAGAATAACAGCGTTCAATGATTTTGCAGCAGCACTTGGCTACAAACTCAAACCGAGTGGCAACGAATTAAAACCAATGGATATTCAAAAATTTATGGCCGACATAAAAGATGACGAAACAAGGCAAATTATCAATGGTGTGCTTTTAAGGTCAATGAAAAAAGCAAAGTACTCAAATATTTGTATGGGACATTTTGGCTTGGCTGCAAAGTATTATTGCCATTTTACTAGTCCAATAAGAAGATATCCTGATTTGACAATTCATAGAATAATCAAAGATTATTTACATAAAAAATTGAACGAAAAGTCAATAGCTGAACTCAAAAGATTTGTGGTAAAATCTAGTGAGCAGAGCAGTGTTAGAGAAGTTTTAACACAAAAGGCAGAAAGAGATGTAGATGACTATTTCAAATGTAGATACATGAAAAATAGAGTTGGCGAAGTGTTTGATGCGACAATTTGCAGTGTGACAAATTTTGGATTTTTTGTGGAACTTGAAAACACTGTTGAAGGTCTTGTCAGCATTGCATCACTCAGGGGTTCAAACTATCAATTTAATGAAAAAAGTTTGATACTATCAAATGGAATAACGAGATTTAGAATTGGTCAAAGAGTAAAAGTAAAACTATTGAGTGTAAATCTTGTTGAACGCAACATAGATTTTGAACTTGTTGAAAATTTATAAAAAAACTAAAAAAATTCATAATAAAACGCAAAAAACAACATTTTTTAATTAAATTTTCACAAAAATATATAAATTATCAAAAAAAAGGAGGAGTTATGAAAATTATTGCAACCAACAGAAAAGCAAGTTTTGAATATTTTTTGCTGGATAAATATCAAGCCGGAATTGCATTAAAAGGTAGCGAAGTCAAGTCAATAAGAAACAATGGCGTTGTGCTTGAAGATGCATTTGTTGTTATTCGTGGCACAAAAGTAATTCTCAAAAATATGTATGTAAAGCAATATGATAAAACTTCTTCTTTTGCCTTGGATGAAAGGCGAGATAGACAACTATTGCTCAACAAAAAAGAAATACTAAAACTTGAAAGAGAACTTAAAGATGTTGGACTAACCATTGTGCCAACAAAGATATATTTTGAAAAAAACCTTGTCAAAATTGAAATTTCACTTGCAAAAGGCAAAAAATTATATGACAAGCGAGAAAGTATAAAGCAAAAAGAACTTTTGCGAGAAAAGAGCAGACATATTTTTGGATAATAAAAAGGAACAGTAATTTATTTTACTGTTCTTTATTTTTTAAGAATTATGTTTTGTTATTTGGTTATTCATAACTATTTCAAGCACAAGTTGAACTATTCTTAATACTGATACAATAAAGTCCATAATATAAGCAATTATGTAAGCATCAAATACATCTTTCACAATTTTTTGTTCTTGTTCGTTCAATATACCAGTTCTTTTCATAGTTTCCAAAGCCATTTGATTTGCCTTTTTTTCAACAGGAATATTGAGCAGTGTTATAAAGAAACCAGCAAACAATATCAAAATACTTATTGCAATTGATATAATTGAAAAAATTCCAAACACTTGAAATAACAAGTAATCCACAACAGCACCAAGCAAAACGATTGGTAAGAACAAAATTGGTCCAAATAAACTCAAAATTTGCAATCTATTTCTTGTGATTGCTGTTTTGTTTCCGCTTTCACAAAGTTGAGCTATGCCAACTTTTTGTAGTGCCAAACCAACAGAAGTCAAACTCTTTTTGTTTGCAATTGCACCTCTTAAAAAGACTGTCTTTTTTGTTATGCTGTAGCAATTTCCAAATATAAATGCTCTGAATATATTTGCTTTTTTTACTTGTATATGATTTAATCCTGCTTTATCCAGCATCTCTCTTGCAACTTGCAAACCTGTTTTTCCGTTTGATGTTTCTTTTCTGTTTCCAGCAAAATACTTTATCATTACAACAATCCACATAACAAAAGCAGTAATTGCCATAACAACTAACATTAATGAAACAATTATATAAGCAATTGCAAGACCTCTAGATACGCCTTTTTCTGTAAAAAACTTAATTGTCTCTTCCCAATAATATGCCATATTTACCTCCAATGTCTACATTATAGCACATAAATGCGAATTTGTCATTATTTGTTAATTTGAATATTATTTTTTTTATAATTTATGTAGGTGTTAGATTAATACGTGCAAAATATAATGCAACATTGAGTTTATTGTTTTGTTTTTTTATATTTTTTGATATAATACAATCATGGAAAATAATACAGCAAATTTAATTTATAATGTAGAAGACAAAGTACCTTTCAAAAAGAATATGCTATTTGCTTTGCAACAGGTTTTATCGGTTATTGTTGCAACTATGCTCATGCCATTATTGGTTGACCCAAGTGGAGTATATCTAAGTCAGTCGGCAGCCCTTATTGGTGCAGGCGTTGGAACAATAATTTATTTATGTTTAACCAAATTCAAAAGTCCAATTTTTTTGGGCAGTTCTTTTGGTTTTATTGCACCAGTTTCCACGGCACTAGCTTTTGGATATTTTGGCATACTTCTCGGTGCAGTGTTTGCTGGACTTGTTTATGTTGTTTTGGCCATAGTTATTAAATTTGTAGGTGTTGATTGGATTAATAAAGTTATGCCACCAATAGTAATTGGCCCAGTTGTTGCACTTATTGGTTTTAATCTTGCCGGTGGTGCAATAAGCGACCTTATGAACACATCTGGTGGTATTGAAAATTATAGCTTACTTTCAATATTAATTGGTATGATTACATTTTTTATTACAATTATTATATCAGTAAAAGGTAATAAAAAATTAAAACTTTATCCATTTTTAATTGGTATTGCGGCAGGTTATTTATTATCTAGCATATTTACTATTATTGGTATTATATTTAATGTTGAAGCATTAAAGATTATAGATTTTTCTGTATTCAGTAAAATTACAGATTTTAATAATTGGCTTCCAAACTTGACTTTTGTTGGTGTTTTCAAGGAAGGTTTTGACAAAATATCATCTTTTGGTAATATAATCACAATTTTTACAGCATTTGTTCCAATTGCATTTGTGTCTTTTGCAGAGCATATTGCAGATCACAAAAACCTTGGTTCAATAGTCAACAGAGATTTAATAAAAAATCCAGGACTTGTCAGGACACTTTTGGGTGATGGCATTGGCTCAATGGTTGGTGCAACTTTTGGTGGTTGTCCAAACACGACCTATGGTGAATCTATTGGCTGTGTTGCTCTTTCAAAAAATGCTTCAACCAGAACAATATTTCTTGCTTCTATAATATGTATAATAATAGCATTTTTTTATCCAATAGTTCTTTTTGTTGAATCAATACCATCGTGCGTTGTTGGTGGAATATCCATTGCACTATTTGGCTTTATATCAGTGTCTGGACTAAGAATGTTTAAGGACTTTAACTTGAACGATTCTAAAAATTTATTTATTGTTGCGTCAATTTTCATAAGTGGTATTGGTGGATTGTTTCTTAAATTTGGTTCTGTTGAAATTTCAAATATTGCATGTGCTTTGATTATTGGCATTATTACAAACTTACTTTTATCAAATAAAAAAGGCGTAAAAATTAGTGAAAATACAGAGCTTATTGCTGGCGACAAAACCATACAAAAAAATACTCAAAATATTGATGAAAAAATTGATGAAAAAGATGATACCATATCAAAAGTTAAACAAATAGATTTGGAAGACAATGACGAAAAAACATAATCATTAATATTATATCAAAAAACAGCCCGGTGTGGCTGTTTTTAGTGGTGGAGATGGCGAGGGTTGAACTCGCGTCCAAACACGCTTTGATTATCCCTTCTACATACTTATTCCATTTTGTTCTCGGCAACTTTGCAGATGGAAAAATGCAAATGTTGTCAAAGTTCTGTTATCATGTTTTGAAAATTAGAACAGCACATTCAAAACCTTACTCACTTAAATAATACTTTTGATTTTTCGTGAGACAAAACCAAAAGCAACGTGCGCTATAATTAAGCAGCAGCGTAAGCCATTCTTGGGCTTGCATTTATATTTAGTTGCTATTTTTGACGCAGTATGCCCTGCGATATGCTTACTGACAATCTCCATGTGTCTGTCAAATCCGTGACATCCCCATGCGTGTATAATATCACACAAATAAAAAAATATCAATAATTTATAAAAAAAATCACAAAAAACCTTAATTTTTTGATAATTTTTGTACATTTTTGCAATACTTTATTTATTATATTCAATAATGCATGTTGTTTGACAATAATTTTTATATTTGAT
>CADBPU010000064.1 GCA_902796635.1 uncultured Eubacteriales bacterium
AAAAATGTTATAAACATTGTTGGTTTTGGAGATAGTATTTCCGCTGGCTATGCTTTGAGTGGCAGTGATATGTATGATGCATATTTGTCATATACATCAGGCACAACTGGAATAAATAGTATGTGCTACACAAATTTAATTGCTCAAAGTTTTGATGATGATTATGAAACAATAAATGTAAAAAGTTATGCAAATAGTGGAGATAAAACTCAAGATTTAATTTCAAAGTTTAATGATAGTGAAACTTATCCATCGCTACAAACTGACGTTCAAAATGCGGATATCATAACTCTTTGTATTGGTGCAAATAATGTGCTTGGTGTTGCACTCAACAATATGGCCAGTTATTTGATGGGCAGTATGAGTTTGGATGATATAAATTCACAATTAGATGCAGGTGTTGCTCAATTCAAGCAAGATTACACAAACACAATCATTCCTTACTTGACACAGGGAAATGGCAAAGTTTATGTGATGACAATTTACGACCCATACAAATATTTTGATACAGCAGAAATTGAAATAACAGGCAGCAATCCAACAATGATATCATATATTCAAAATATGTTATCTAATTTTAATGCTTTGAAAGAAACTGCAATAGAACATCTCAATGAAATAAATCAATATATAAAAACTCAAAACATTGATGATGTTGTGGTTGTTGATGTAAATGCAAGTTTTGAACAATTGAGTAAAGAATATTACAGAAATTATATTAATGCTGATAGTAGCAAAATAACAATTAATGCAGATAATATTTTTTCTGAATTGGCAACATTCCAAAGCAATCCAAATTTTGATCCACATCCAACATCACAAGGACAACAATTTATAGCAAATTTGTTCTTGGCAAAAATAAATGAACAATTACAAATCACAAATCAAGAATAATTTTGGTTTTTAATGCAAAAATTGAAATAGGGGAATATATGATAAAAACAAAACAATATGAAAATGGCTTAAAACTTGTTGTTGACGAGATGGCAGGTTTTGAGTCAGTTGCTTTTAATATTTTTGTAAAAACAGGTAGTATAAATGAGAGAGCAGGAGAGTATGGCGTCTCTCATTTTATTGAACATATGCTTTTTAAGGGTACAAAAACAAGAAGCAGTTATGAAATATCAAAAGAATTTGATACAATAGGCGCAAATGTCAATGCTTACACAAGTTTGGAAGAAACTGATTTTTACACAAAATCTGCATCACAAGATGTAGAAAAATGCGTTGAAATTTTAAGTGATATGCTTTTCAATTCAACTTTTGACAAAACTGAAATGGCAAGAGAAAAACAAGTTGTGATAGAAGAAATCAAAATGTATGATGATGACCCACAAAGCAGAGCAGAACTTATTGTCAACAAAAATTTTTATGATGGCACACCTTATTCAAGAGATGTCGCAGGAAGTATAGCAAGCGTCAAGGCACTCACTCAAAGCAAAATGTTTGATTATAAAAATAGATTTTACACTCCAAAAAATATAACATTGTCTTTTGCTGGAAAGATTAAATTTGAAAAAGCAGAAAAACTTGTTCAAAAATACTTTTTACCATATTTTGAAAGTGAAGAGAAATCTGTTGAAAAGATATTCAAACCAAAACAAAAAATTAGTTTTGCAAAATCTTTCAAAAATAATGAACAATCACATGTTTGCATCTCTTTTCCTGGCCTTTATCGTGGAGATAACGCCATATACACAGCCAAAATTTTTGACATAATTTTTGGTCATGGCATGAGTTGTATTTTGTTTCAAAGCATAAGAGAAAAACTTGGTCTTGTGTATTCAATTTCAAGTTCTGTCACACAAAATCATGCAGGTGGAGATTTCACAATATCATTTGCCACAAGCAACAAAAATGTGGGCAAAGCACTAGCAGAAATAAAAAATCAAATAAAAGAATTGCACAAAAATGGTGTTTCTTTGGAACAATTTGAAAGTGCCAAAAGCAATTTTATAAATTCGGTAAAATTGAGTTTTGAAAACACATCTTATGTCTCACTTTTTAATGCAAAAAGATATTCACTTTTTGATGAAATATTGACAAAAGAGCAGTATATACAAAATATTCAAGCAGTCAAATATCAAGATGTGCTTGAATATATCAAAACATGCTTTTCAAGTAAACATTTTTCTATTTCAGTTGTAGGAAAAAACAAAAATCTTGACATAAAAAAGTATTTTAATTAAATTTAATTAAAATAAAGTGGAGCAATTATTTGATATTGCTCTTTTTTTATGTTATTATATAAATATATTAGTAAATAATTATAGCATCTGCTATGTTTGGAGATAACTGTGTCATACTTTTCAAATTTAGAAAAAAAGATTAATAATCAAGAAAAAAAGCCAAAGTTCGCAAATTCAAAGATATTGGCTATCATTTTGACCGTTGTTGCAACAATCGGTTATTTTTCGCTATTCACAAACTTGATTGGATTTCTCAAACATTTTTTGCTTGGCACATTTGGTATTTTTGCCTATGCACTTTTCACATCACTCTATGTTATCAGTGGCTTGATTTTGAAAGGCAAAAAATATCATATTTCAAGAAAATACACACTAGCACTAATATTTGCTCTTTTTAGCATATTAGCAGTTTTTCACATGGCTTTTAGTGGTGGTGCAAACTTTGCAAGTTATGGAGAATATTTAAGTAGTATTTACAATATGCAAGTGTCTGTTTGTGGACTTCTTATGGGACTTATTGTATATCCATTGCAAAAATTTCTTAATTTTGGTGCTTACATCTTATTTTTAATCGTGTTGGTGGTTTGTATAACAATCATATACAACGGACTAGCAGAAGCAAAATCACTTTCAAAAATAGATTTCAAATTTTTCAAAAGAAAACAAAAACAAGTCAAAAGCAATGTATCTTTACCAAAAACTGCAACTGTAAAAATTGAAACAGAGCAAAATATTGCAGAGTTTAATCAACCACAAGAAAGTGTTGGTCTTGGTGCAGAAATTGAAAAAGAAGAAACTGCAAGAGATATTGCAAGAAGAAAACTCGGTTTGGATAGAATAAACGACAGAACAATAAATCTTGACCAAAACGCCAATCAACTAGATACTTTCAAAAAGAATTACATGAACACTGGTGGCAGTGTATTTTCAACAAAAGACTATGTTAAACCTGATGTATCAAATTCAAATTTGAGTGGAACATTTGGATACAGCACAGTTTTAGAAACTGAAAAGAAAAAGAGCAGAGATAATACTGACCAAGACAAGTACAATGATTATAGAAAGTTCATGGGGCTACCTGCCAATTCTTATGAAGAAGAAAAAGAAAGTTCTTCAAATGTAAATTCAACAGATATTTTCACTTCAAATCCTATTTACGAAACATTTTCATCATCAAAGGACTTTTATGACAAGCACGAAAGTACAGAAAGCAGTGATGAAAAACTTTTTGGTGCTCCAAAAACTGAAGATACAAACATAAAGTTTACTTACACTTCACCAGAAGAAAAAGTAAGTTTTATGGATAAACTTTCAAGTGATAATAATGAAGAAATAAAGCCAGAAAATATAGAAACTGAAAATGTAGAAGAAAATAATTTGAAAGACATTTTGTCAAGTCCTGTTCCTAAAAAGGATATTGAACTTCCAAAGAGTTTCCAAAACGAAAACTATAATTTTACAAGAAAATTTGATACTTCTTCAAAAAATCCTATTGATATAGAAATCAACAAGATGCAAGACTACAAAAAGCCAGTTGAAACACAACCAGCACAAGACTTACCAAAACAAAAGATTCCAAAATATCACTACACAAAGCCAACTTTGGATTTATTAAGCACAACATCAACAGATCCAAGCATGTATGGTGGAAATGTTGAAGAAACAAGCCGCAAAATTGAATCTGTACTTGAGGATTTCAAAATTCCTGCCAAGGTTATAGGCATCACAAGGGGACCAGCAGTCACAAGATATGAACTTGAAATGCCTGTTGGAATAAGTGTTAATAAAATTCCTACACTTCAAAATGATATTGCAATGAGTATTGCGACAAGCAAAAAAATTATGATTCAAGCACCAATTCCTGGCATGAGTGCATTTGGTATTGAAGTACCTAATGACAAAGTTGCAACAGTATCACTCAAAGAAACACTTTCTAGTGAAGCGTTTATATTGAGTAAATCTCCTTGTTCTTTTGCACTTGGAAAAGAACTCAATGGTGTAACAGATATTTGTGCTGTCAACAAAATGCCACACGTTCTTATTGCAGGTAGCACAGGTAGTGGAAAATCTGTTTGTCTTAATAGTTTGATTTTGAGTATCTTATACAAATCAAGCCCAGAAGACGTAAAATTTATTTTGATTGACCCAAAAAGAGTAGAATTTTCTATCTATGCAGGGCTTCCACATCTCGTTATGCCAGATATAATCAGCGAGCCAAAAAAAGCAGACAATGCACTTGCTTGGGCTGTTAGAGAAATGGAAAAGAGATATGATGCGCTTGCAGAACATAGAGTTAGAAATATAGAAGAATACAACAATTTGCAAGATGTAAAAGATAGATATTTGCCAAAAATGCCTTATATAATCATCATAATGGATGAGTTTGCAGACATCATGCAAAGTCCAGATTGTAAAGATATAGAAGGAAAAGTTATTCGTCTTGCAGCAAAAGCAAGAGCAGCAGGAATACATCTTGTCCTTGCAACACAGAGACCAAGTGTTGATGTTTTGAGTGGAACAGCAAAAAACAACTTCCCTGCACGTATTGCATTTTTCTTGACAACTCAAACCGATAGCCGAACAATTTTGGGCTATGGTGGGGCAGAAAACTTGCTTGGACGTGGAGACATGCTTTATGTGGCACCGGGTAGCAATGAAGGTGCAAAGCGACTTCAAG
>CADBPU010000065.1 GCA_902796635.1 uncultured Eubacteriales bacterium
AATTTTGTGTATGTCTTTGTGAAACTTGTTTCTTCGTTAAGTGTTAAATTACTTTTTGCTGAAGTTTTTTCCAATTCTTCGCCATAAATTGAATCATAAAATATTGCTTTTGAATAATCTTTCATCATTTCAAGTTGTGCTTCTCTAACAATACCTGTTGATGTCATATTATAATTTACTTCATATACATATTCTTTCAAAAGTTCGTCAAGTTCAAACATTGCTTTGATTTGTTCGGCATATTGTTTTGCAGTGAGCAAAACTCTTTGTTCTTTTATGCCACTATTGGCTGAAACAACCAAAGTCATATATTCGCTAGTTTTGTCAATTATTTGGTCAACTTCCTTTATCTTCTTGACAATTTCTGCTCTTTTGCCTTCATTTGCATGATTTTCAAAACATGATAAATTTATATAATAGTTGAAATATTCTACCAAAACATCATTGATATCATCCATAGCACTAATTTTTATTTTTAACACATAGTTGTTTGTGCTATGTTGCAAATCTTGGCTTACATCTGCTGTTTTTGTAGATGATTTGGCTTCTGTTGATATCTTTGTTTCTCTCGCAACATTTGCAATCATATTTACTTTGTATTTTCCACCAAAAATAGCAGTTATACCAAAATATGCACCAACAACAATCCCGGCAGCAACAGCAAGTCGTAAAATGAATTTTATTATTCTTTTTATTGCCATATTCTTCTCCTATTCATAAAAAGTCTATCATATTGCAATATATTTGTCAATATTGAAAAAATAAATAATTTATTAATAAATTATATCAACTTTTTTTTATGGATTATAATTAATACAAAAATTAAAACTCTATCTAGTAAAATATTTGCTAAAATATTTCAAAATAGATATAATATTTTTGAGGTAATATATGAACAAAGTTGTTATTGTTGGAACAGGAAATGTCGGCATGGCATATGCTTACAGTATAGTTATAAGTGGAAGTTTTGTTGACGAACTTGTTTTGGTTGATATAAACAAAGATAAGGCAGAAGGCGAAGCACTGGACCTTAATCATGCACTTAGTTATGCACCAAAAAAGATAAAAATTAAAAGTGGAACTTATGCAGACTGCTCTAATGCAGATATTGTATGCATTGCTGCGGGAGCTGCCCAAGCACCGGGAGAAACAAGAACAGATTTGCTTGAAAAAAATACAAAAATATTTAGAAGCATAATAACTGAAATACTCAAATCAAAATTTAATGGAATATTTTTGATTGCAACAAATCCACTTGACACAATGACTTATGCAACAATGAAACTTTCTGGTTTTAATCCAAACAAAGTGATTGGAAGTGGAACCACACTAGACACAGCAAGACTTAAATTTATTGTTGCAGAAAAACTTGGACTAAGTGCAAAAGATGTGCATGGATACGTTTTGGGAGAGCACGGAGATAGTGAGTTTGTTGCATGGGAAAATGCAACAATAGCAGGCAACCCTGCTTCTAAATTTTTGAGTAAAAATGATATGTCAAAAATAAACTATGATGTAAAGACAAGTGCCTATGACATAATAAATAAAAAAGGCAACACATCTTATGGCATTGGTATGTGCTTGCTTGGAATTACAAACTCAATTTTGAATAACGAAGGCAAAATTATGACTGTTTCTTGTTATAGTCAAGAGCACGACTGTTATTTTTCAAAGCCATGCGTTATCAACAAAAAAGGCGTAGCAAAACAACTTTTTGTGAATCTTGACAAAACAAGTGAAGCAAAACTGATGGACTCCATCTGCAAGTTGCAGGATGACAAAAAATACATCAATTACAAACTTAAATGTGTAAAATAAAAATTAATTTATATACAAAAATAGGCAATCTATTCGCCTATTTTTTTAATCTTTTCAATTATCTTTGTGGTTGTGATCATGGCTGTTCTCTTTCTTTCAATAAGTTTTGTTCCAAATTCTTTTGCCACATATTTTCTTGCAAAATTCAAATCCTTTGTGTCTTCATGATACAAAATGTCTGGCTTCAATTTTTCAAATATTGTGTAAAAAGAATATAGCCATTGTTTACATTTTTCCTCGCAATCCAAATTTAATATTTTTTGTGTTTTTTGATATTCTTTTTTTGTAGCCAAAACAACAAAATCAACAAATTTCAAAGCATCAACAATACTTACTCTTTGCTCTTGACAAATAATTGGCCTATTTTTATCTTTGAGTCCAACAATAAAATCATCTTTAAGAATAACAACCAAAACATCTCCAAGTGCTTTTGCATCTTTCAAATATCTCAAATGTTCGTAATGAAACAAATCAAACGAACCTATCGTGGCAACAATTTTTTTATTTGAATATTCTTCTCTTAGTTTTTCTAAATCCTTGATATTTATAACCATATATAACCTATTAAAAATTTTACTATAAAAATTATACAAAATCAAATTTTGATAATAAAAAAATAATCTAATAATAATTTTCAAAAATTGTTGCAATAATTTTTAATATATGGTAAAATTCATACGTTTTGATAAACAAAACAAAAAATATGTGGAAGGTTGGCTGAGTGGTCGAAAGCGGCAGTCTTGAAAACTGTTGTAGTGAGAGCTACCTGGGGTTCGAATCCCTAACCTTCCGC
>CADBPU010000066.1 GCA_902796635.1 uncultured Eubacteriales bacterium
AAAGCGACCTTTGACGAAAACTCAAATTTCGGCAAAAGGTATAAATATGGTTATTTCAGGTTTGCCAACCTGTGAACAAATGACAAAGCAAGTTTGTCATGTCGTAAGAACTGAACGACAATAAAAAAACCTCAGTTTATCATAGTGGTTATATCGAGTTTACCAACTCGTTAACAAATGACAAAACAAGTTTGTCATACAGATATAAGTGCAGTATTTCAAATAACTGCAGCCTATCATGGTATTATCTGGAGTACCATCCAGTTAATATAAAAAAAATAAAAAAATGGAGGAAAACAAAATGGTAAAAAGTAAAAAAATGTCAAAAACATCAATAGCTGTAATCGTTCTTGCACTTCTCTTGGTGCTTAGCATGGTTATGGGTATCACAGGTGCTTGGTTTACTGATTATGAAAAGCAAAATGAAGTAAGCACATTTAAGTTTGGTGAAGTTGAAATGAACGTTGGCTCTATAGCAGTATCATATGTTCATGAAGATGGAACAACACCAGTGGGAGAAAATGATGTAATGCCAGGTGATAAAATTAAAATCAACTTGACAGCTATCGCTAAAACAGCTGAATCTGAGGATTTCTGGTACAAGGTTAAAGTATCAATCGCTCCACAAAATGGTTCTGATGCGTTGACAACTGCTGCACAAACAGCTTTGGAAGCTGCTAACGCTGGTTTGTATTGCACAAAAGCAGGTGTTGCAGGCGCTGCTACATTAGCAGATATCTTGGTTGACCTTTCAGGTGACGCATTTGGTAATGATTACCAAGGTGACAGCTACAAAATTACACTTGAATTCAGAGCACTTCAATTAGAAAATGTTGATGCAACTGAAGCTGCTGCATTGTTGAGTGATACTCCTGCTCAAGGACTTGTTTGGGAAGTTAATCCAGATGGTATCACAAAAGTTCAAAACAATGGTGGCTAATTAACTTAAGATGTTACATAAAAAAGAGCAAGTTTATTGCTCTTTTTTGTTGTGGTTAGAGGTTTATATTTAAATTTACCAAATGTTTTTTTAGGTTTAAATTTTATATATGTTTTTTTTTATTGTAAATATTATTAGCTAGCTGGAACATATTGCAACTGATTATTGATAACAATAAAGCGATTGCCATTTTCTCCGATAAACACATCTTCATATTCGCCTATTTCTTGCATGTTTGAATATGTTACCACATTGTTATAATTTGTTACAAAAGTATGATAAAACTTGCCTTTTATTTTGAAATAAACATCATATTCAAAATTATTTGAATTTATGGAATTGTTCATATACCACCTTATTTGTTCAACATGGTCAAAAACTTCTTGTTTTACTGTTGTTTGATTGATGTAATATCTAGATTTTCCAGTCTTGTTTATTATGCTAAATCCAAACCAAGAGCCAGTGTCTTGCAAATAATTAAAATTATTTCTTATTGTATTTAAATCAACAATATATTCAGAGTCTTTAATATCTGTAAAACTAATTGTTCCATCCTGATAAAGCAAGCAATACTTGCTCTCGATCTGATTGCCAATAACTTTTGTGTAGTATAATTGTGAATAGTTTCGTTTGGTGCAAACCTTTTCAACCTTAAATGTACCTTCATCAAAGGTATAGAGGTCTTGATTGGTGTCAAGATCCACAATCTTAACTGTGTTGTTTTTTTGAGTCACTATAGCATATTTTTTGCCTAAATCTGTTGAGGTGTTGTTGGTTAGACCAATATAGTAAATTTTGTAGTTTTGAGCTGCTATACCGGTATTTGTCCACACAATATCACTTGTGCTATTTAGGTCGTTTGGAGAAATTTCACAAATTTTTGCAGTGCCTGAGGAACAGTCGCTTATATAGTATTTGTTCTTGTAATAGTTATAGTCAACATCATAATTGCAAATTTTGTTAAAGATTATAACATTTGGAGAAATCAATAACATTTTGAGTTTTTTCAATGTAATACTGCAATTCAATCCTGTTATTACGATGTAATAATTATGATTTGAAATATTGGTAAAGTTTGTTGTTTTAATGTTAACCGTTTTAGTAATGTTAGCTTCATTTTGTTCTACTTCGATTGAGTTTGCGTGTATAGCAGTATCGTTATCATAAATAACATAATTATACGAGCCTGCACTAGCAAAAATCATTTGTAATTCTATACTATCAACAACTTTCACAGAATGAGTAACCGTTTCTTGGTTTTCGTCCAAACTTGTTAGCATAGATTCAGTAAAAAATAAAACACTTGGCGTTGTGAGAGTGTTTTGCTTGGTGACATCAAACTCACGTTCATACACATCATATTGTCGATAAATATTCTCTAAATACTGAATTTCTGTATCTGCCACTTTAGATTCAAGCACGACAATTCTATTAAGTGTATCTTGATAATTCTGTTGCAAATTTGCAATATCAATTGCACAATTACAACTTCCACCCGAGCCACTTGTGCCGTTTGCTTTTAGGTTTGCAATATCTTCGGTGTTTTGGTCAACTTGGTCACTCATCATAGCAATGTCATACATAGCACCATTTAGCTGTGGAATCATGTTAGAAATCTGGTTTGTGTGCACATTTACTTTGTTGCTTGTTGTGGTGTAGTTATTTGATAATGTCTGCAAATCAGACGAAATTTGACTGACTGTGTTGTTTGTTTGCCTTATCGCTGTAGAATTATTGCTTATACTTTGCTCGTCTGCTGTAAGCCTGCTAGACAGCCCTGAGATTGCTGTGTTGTTTGCTGTGATTCTATTTTCTATTTGCTCAATTTTGCTTGAATTTGAGTTTTGTCGCATCTCAATAGACGATGTTTCAAGTTCATCAATTTGGTATCTCATTCTTTCAATTTTGTTTTTTAGTTCATTGTTTTGGCTATTCTCTTTTGGTTTTTTGTTTGATATTCTTATCACCTTATTCTCTTTTGGGTATTTAATTTGCATTTAATTTTTCTCCTTAAAATTTGTAAATTCTGTTTTTTGATTGTATTTAATAATTTCAAAAATATTTTTGCGCTTTTCTTTGAACACTCTAATTTTTACATAAAAAATTAGCAAATTCAATTTTTTATGCCACAGGCAAAACAACACTGACACAAAATCTTGACAAATCAAAGCCAAAAATTAAGCATTTTTTGTCAAGTTTTTCTGCCACAGCTTTGTCAAGTAAATGTGCCACATAATAATACTTATAAATTCAAAATTTCTAATAAAAATTTACACACTTTTTTGGGCAATATTAGAAATACTATTTGAAATTTAAAAAAATCACTAAAAATGGCTTCTAATAATTGCTTTGCTAACATTTTTGCTAGAAAACACTGAAAGTATCCGAAATTACTTACCAAAAAGCATTTTTAAGTGTTATTAAAAATTAACTTAAATTATTTACTATTAAATTGTTCAAAAGCAACAATTTTTTTCGCCTACAAAAATAACCTAAATTTATTAGAAAAAAATCAATTTTATTAGAAGCGAAAAAATTTTTATTAGAAGAAACACCCAAATTTTATTAGAAGACCAAAAAAAATAAAAAAAATTGTAAAATGGTAAATTTTGGCAAAAATGACAAAATTATTTGACTATGTATGTTATAATATTTATATTAACACACATTAGGAGGTAAATGTGGATATCAATGAAATGATAGAACAAGTTGATGAAGTCAATAAGACTAATCAATTTGATGAAATAAAAAGTAAACTTGATTTGTATTTAAATAGTCAAGAATACAAAGAAAAGAAACAGCAAAAGAGAATAATAGAAAAAGCAAGAAAAGATTTTGTAAATAAGTTTAATGTTAAGTACATTAAGGTTATGCCAGTTGATAACTATATAATTGAATGTCTACAAAGGAAAGAATCTTTTTGTTATATGCTTGAAAGAGATGAATTTATTGGTCAGTTAGGGTCAATAAGGGGTTCTTATGCTACATCTAAATTTGGATTACATAAAAGTAAAGATAAAACCGAACCTGATTATGTCAAAAAATTTGGCGATAATGCAAATGAAGCATATAAAAATATTATACAATCTATTTTGGACTTGTTGTATGCTGCAAAAAAAAATGATTACAATATGCTTCAGCAAAACAAATTAGCCCCAATGTTTAAAAGCAAAATTTATTTTATTTATTATCCTAATAAATCAATTCCAATTAATGATAAAGAAGAAATTATATTTTTCTTAAAAAGATTAGGATATAATAATTTAAATGAAAGAAATTTCTTTTTGATTAAAAAATTACTTTTAAGGTGTAAAGAGATATTAGCTCCTAATATTTCAAATTGGGAATTTATGAATTTTCTTTATAGTAATTATGGATATAGAACAGAAATTGATGATTTGAAAGAAATCAAAAAAAATATTGATAAAAAAATTGAGCAGATAAAATTAGTTAATATAAGCCTGCTAAAAGATTTGCCCAAAAAAACAACAACTAATCATAGTCAAAATCTTCCCGATTATGAGTTAGCACAAAAGAAAAGAACAGCTGTTGGAATGTGTGGTGAAGATTTAGTATTACGATATGAAAAAGAAAATAATAAAAAATTTAAAAATAAAATAGAGAATGTCTCT
>CADBPU010000067.1 GCA_902796635.1 uncultured Eubacteriales bacterium
CATCTATAAAAACAAATGCTGCCCAAGCAGAAAGTGCAAAACCAACAGCAAGAGCTGCTACTATAGCTACAGCTATCATTGAACCAACCATATCAAATGCCTCCTAATAATATTTATTTCACAAAAATTATATCATTCATTATTTTTATTGTCAATATGCAATTTTATTTTTATTTTTATTTTTTATTGAAATTAAAAAAAACTGCATAAGCAGTTTTTAATGGGGTGGGATAAGGGGTTCGAACCCTTGACCCCCAGTGCCACAAACTGATGCGCTACCAACTGCGCTAATCCCACCACACGTGTCTTATTATATATGTTTTTTTCTGCTTTGTCAATGTTTTGCAAAAATTAATATATAAAAATAATTAAATGATATTTAGTATAAGAATAAATTGTAAAGAAATAAAAAAATAGTGTTATTTATTTTCAAAAAAACAGATTTTTGATATAATAAAAATATGATTACATGGATTTTGATAGGTGTGTTTTTAGGATTGTTGGTTTTGATACTGATTTTTTCTGCAACAAGTTATACTAGAATGGTCAAAACATACAAAAAATATGATAAAGAATTTATCTATTGCAACTTAACAGGTTTAGAGTTTACTGAATGGGCGATTGATGCACTAGAACTCGAAACAAAAATATATTTGCTAGACAAAGAACTTGATGAATGTTATTTACCAAAAAAAGATATAGTATGTATATCAAATCATACAGCAGAAACAAGCAGTGTTTCAAGTATTTGTGTTGCTGCGCACGAACTTGGTCATGCTGTTCAAAACAAAAAGCAGACGTCCTTGTTTGTTTTGCAATCATGTTTAACAATACTTGCAAAAATTTGTACAATATTGTTCCCACTTTTATTGCTATCGGGTATTGTTCTTATATTCTTTCCAGGATATCAAGATATTGCAGGAATTTTACTGCTAAGTTCTGTAATTGCTATATTCTTTAATTTCTTATTAAAAATCTCTACCATTCCTATGGAAATGGAAGCAAGCAAAATTGCATTCAAATTTTTGAAAGAAAATAATGTTTTGGTAGGGGCAGAATTAAAACACGGAAAAAAAGTTTTGAATGCTGCAATCGGCACTTATGTCGCAAGTTTATTTATGGGAATAATTAAATTCTTTCGCAGACTTGGCAGGTCATTTAGAAGATAAAAAATATAAAAAAAGAGCAGTCAAATTGCTCTTTTTTAATGTTTAAGTCAGTTGTGGAAATAGTCCGGTAATAAATTCAGGTAAATTGAATTTATGTGCAATAAAGTCAACCAATTCGGTAACATATTTATATACCCATCTTGTGACTGTTGAGTTGTCAATCCAATCTTGAACTGTTGAGTTTGCAAGCAGGTAGAACACACCAAGCACAACACAAACAAGCAACGCACCTTTCACAACTCCAAACAACAATCCCATTGTTCTGTCAATTCCACTGATAGCACGATTTTTTGTGATGGCATTGAAAAGTTTTGACAATATGAGAACTGCAATTTTTAATAATATAAACACAACAATGGCTGCAATAACAAGTGTGATAACGCCAGCAAGTCTATCAGCCATGTAATTTACTACACTTTGGTCAACTTGTTCAGCAGTTGTCAATTCTTCGGTATAATTAAATACTTTTGAATCTTCAATAAATAATCTATAAACTCTATCTTTGAAAGTGTTTGTATCTGGATTGTTTGCCAAATATTCTTTTAGTTCTGCTCCTGTAAGTCCATCGGCAATTCCTTCATATCCTGATGCAAATGGTGAAACTCCGGTTATGGTTCCAACAATTTTTCCACTTACAAATCCTACCGTATTAAATATTTTATTCATAAATGCAGCCACTGGTTTTGCACACAGTATTGCAACACCAAGTGAAGCAAGTGAGCCGAATAGTGAAATGATTGTGTTAAGGAAACCTTTAATCATTCCAACAACGGCAAATACAAGTAATACAGCAATAACAATTATATCAATAACAGCCATAATTTACCTCCATTCGTTTTTATTATATCATATCATTTTGCGTTTGCCAATACCTAAATCGAAATTTTTGAATATTTTTTTATTATACTGTTAATTATAATTTATGCTTAATAATCTATACTTTGAATCCACAAGCAAGTTGGTATCTTATGACCTGTCAAGTGTGCTACTTACAAAATTTCCAAAAAGCATTCCAATAATCATTTGTTTGGGCTGTAATAATGTTTTGAGTGATATGGTTGGCGTTTTTGTCGGTGATTTTTTAAGGGCTAAGCATCTCCCTATTGTCATATTTGGTGGTAGCAAGCATAACGTTGATAAAAATACTGCAAAAATGCTGTATAACAAAATTGATAAAAACAGAATGCTTTTTATTGATAGTGGACTAATATCACAAAAAAATTCAATAATGTTTTCAAATCAAACAATACTTAATGATGGAACAAAATTAGATAGCCCGTCAATTTGCTCTTCGACAGTTCAAATGGAAAATGGTAAAATCAATTTGGCAAAAGTATCATATAAAAAGGTGCTAGAATATGCAAATATTGTGGCAAACTCAATTTGTGATTATTATTCTTATTTGAGTTTGCTTAAAAATATATCTCAATAAAACAAAAAGTGTGTTAAAAAACAAAGTTTAACACAATTTTTTTAATGCAAACACATCATTAGTTATAAAAGAGTATTACAAAGCAAAAATAATCATAAGTATAATATTTTATAAAATAAGTATCATAAAATTGTTGTATATATAATAAATTTTAATAAAAAAATAATATTGTTATCAAAACTTTTCAAAATACATTTGTTTTTGATTGAGATTTGTGATAGACTTTATAAGTTAGTGGAGGAAAAATGACCAAAAATAAAAGTTTTAGAGGAATTATTACTATCGTATTAATTTTGGCCTTATTGTTTGTAGCATATTATGCTTTTGCAAACTTAAACAAAGGAGAAGTAATTACAAGAAGCGAATTTTATCAAATGCTTAAAAATGATGAAGTTTCGGCTGTTTATATAACTGGTAGCAGTGCAAGAGTTAGAAAAGTTGGCAGTAAAATTACAGAAGAGCAATTCAAGGGCTCAAACATGGCAGATTATGTTTTTGCCATTGAAGCGGGCGCTGAAATATCTACTGTTACTGATTGGATTGACTTATACAATACAGGTATGCTTCAAAAAAATGTTTATGATGACGATGGAAACATGGTGTATGAAGCAGATGGCGTTACACCAAAGATGGAGTATGTTGTAACAACTCATCAAATCACATACAACACTCAGCCAGCACAAGAGAGCATACTTTCAAAAATAACACCATATCTCAGCTTGTTGTTTATTGGTGTCCTAGCCTTCTTTATCATAAGGTCAATTTCAGCAACAAACAACAAAAGTATAAGTTTTGGCAAAACAAAAGCAAGAACAACAAAAGTCAGCAAAGTCAAATTTACAGATGTTGCTGGTGCGAAAGAAGAAAAGCAAGAACTTGTTGAACTTGTTGATTTCTTAAAAAATCCACAAAAATATGCTGACCTTGGTGCAAGAATACCAAAAGGTGTATTGCTTGTTGGTCCACCAGGAACAGGAAAAACCTTGCTTGCAAAAGCAGTTGCAGGTGAAAGCAGTGTTCCATTTTTCAAAATAAGTGGTAGTGATTTTGTTGAAATGTTTGTTGGTGTTGGTGCAAGCAGAGTTAGAGATTTGTTTGACCAAGCAAAACAAAATTCGCCATGTATAATATTTATTGATGAAATCGATGCCGTTGGCCGTCAACGAGGTGCAGGTCTTGGTGGTGGAAATGACGAGAGAGAACAGACACGTAATCAATTACTTGTTGAAATGGATGGTTTTGAAAGCAATGAAGGCATAATTGTGATGGCTGCAACCAACAGACCTGACGTTTTGGATCCAGCATTGCTTAGACCAGGTAGATTTGATAGACAAATTGTTGTCAATATGCCTGATATTAAGGAAAGAGAAGCAATACTAAAAGTTCACGCAAAAAATAAAAAATTTGCAGATAACGTAAGTTTTGAAAATATAGCAAGAATCACAAGTGGTTTTGCTGGTGCAGACCTTGAAAACTTGTTGAACGAAGCAGCAATTTTGGCTGGTAGAAATAACAGACCAAGAATTACAATGATTGATATTAATGAAGCAGCAAATAAAGTTATGATGGGTCCACAAAAAAAGAGCCACCTTGTAACAGAAAGAGATAAGAAAATTACTGCATATCATGAAAGTGGTCACACAATTTTGCACAAATTGCTTCCAAACACAGATGATGTGCAAGAAGTAAGTATTGTGCCACGTGGCATGGCAGGTGGCTATACTATGAGTAGACCAGAAAATGATGATAATTATGCATCATATGGCAAACTTAATGATATGATTTGCACACTTATGGGTGGACGTATTGCAGAAGAACTTATATTCAAAGATATAACAACCGGTGCAAGTAATGATATAGAAAAAGCAACAAAGCTTGCAAGACGTATGGTCACTCAATTTGGTATGAGTGATAGACTTGGGTTTATTAATCTTGGCTCAACAAGCGAAGTATTTATTGGCAGAGATTATCAAAATCAAGTTGAATATAGCGAAAAAACTGCCGGAATAATCGATGAAGAAATACAAAAAATATTAAAGGCAAATTATGAAAAAGCAACAAAGTTGTTGACAGAAAACATGGGCAAATTGCATGCAATGGCAGAACTACTTTTGCAAGTTGAAACAATTTATAATGAAGAAGTCAACAAGGTTATGCAAGGTGTTTCAAACGAAGAAATTGTTGCAGCATTAAAAGATAAGGAAGAAGCAGAACAACAAGAACTTGAAGCGGAAAGAAAGCTTAAAGAAGAACAAGATAGACAAAGAGTAGAAGAACTTAAAAACAGAGCTTTTGAAGCAATGAAACAAACGGGCTTTATGACAGAAGATGAGATTTTGTCTCAAACAGCAAAACTTCATAACAAAGAAGAAAAAAGTGATGAGAATTCTGGAAATAACACGGAAAATGAAGAAACGAATGCGACACAAAAAACAGAAAAAAGTGTTGAGAAAAAGTCTCAAAAAAAGTCAAATAGTTCGAAAAAAGAAGTAGAAAATAAAGATGTTAAAAAACCAAAAAAATCTACTTCAAGCAAAACAAAAAAGTCATCAAAAGATGATAAATAATTGACAAATATATTAGCAAATGATAAATTACTAATTAAAAGGAAATTTTATGGAAAACGAAAATAATGTAAGTATAGAAGAAGAAACAGTCAAATCAGGTTTGGGCAAAAAAATCGCAAGCATTTTGCTTTTGGTTTTCTGCTCACTTATTGTTGTAGGTGTTACACTTTGTTCATTTTTGCCAAAAAGTTTTAATCCTGGTTTGAATGATCCATCTTATATAGTGGTTCACACAAAGGATAGTTCATCTCCTGCAAATGGTTCAACATTTGAAAAGGATAGTGATGGATATAATGAGCTTTTGAAATTATACAAAGAGAGTTTTGAGACCACAGTTTTTGGTGCA
>CADBPU010000068.1 GCA_902796635.1 uncultured Eubacteriales bacterium
ACATCAGTGGTGGTATGGTGTTGTTGGAAATAACGAATATGAACACGGTTGGATGGATGAAAGTTTGGCTGAATATAGCGTTGTTGTGTTTTATGAAAACAACCCAGAATATGAAATCAAAAGAGAAGTTTGTGTTGCAAATGCCATAACAAGTTATACACTTTTTGTTGATGTTTACAAAGATGTCTTCAAACAAGTTGATACATCTATGGAAAGAAAACTCAATCAATTTGACACAGAGCCAGAGTACGTTTATGCCGCATATGTAAAAGGCATGATTATGTTTGATGACATAAGAAATTTGATTGGCGACAAAAACTTTTTTGATAGTTTGAAAAATTATTATAAAAAAATGGGTGGACAAAATGCCACACCAGAAAATATGATTGAAATTTTTGAAGATACCTCTCACAAAAGATTAAAAGCAATTTTTAATAGTTATTTGGATGGCTCTGCCATAATAGGAAATGTTGGAGATAAATAGAATTAAAAAATAAACTGTTACGAATATTCCTAACAGTTTATTTTTATGAATAATCTACAAATTACCTTTGACTTTTATATGTAAGAAAAATTCAATTTTTTGAAATGCTTGTGATTTATCTGGAATTGTTTTTAAGAATTTGCTCCATTTTTTTGGATGATGTTTGTAAAATGCTTGTTGCAAACCAAAAGCATCTGCATTATAACTTTTTAATACTTGAATTGATTTTGAAGACTGCTCTTTAATACTCTCAATAAGTTTTTGTTTTAAGGTAGGTGTTATATAATTTTTTGTGCCATCAAGTAAAATAGTATCTGTTCCATTTTGAAGTATTTGTTCTACTTTCATTATATAATTTACATTGTAATATACTCTTGGAATGCCATTTTTTGAAAATTGCAACGTTTTTGTCTGTATAGAGTTTTTCAAACTTAAAACAACAGTTGCATTCCTATAAAATTCATCATTGACATTATTTATTGTATATGAATTTCTTTTTGTTGGCAAAAATGTGTTCATTCCTTCAACAATGCTTGGGTCAAGTGTTGCAATCTGTTTTGATCCGACAAAAAGTGAAGTATCACCCTTGTTGCTCAAAACTTTTTTTTCTTGTTGACCGCCACCACCAGAAGAACCACCGCCACCACTTGTTCCACCTATGGCACCGCCAGAACTATCACTATTTGTACTATCATCTGGTATAAGAATTCCTTCAATTTCTTGATTTGTTTGATTAATTTGAGAAACGACTGAAGCTGTTGTTCCGCTATAAAAATTATTCAAAAAACTTTCAAGAGTCAAAACAGTACCATTTGCAAAATCTTGATTAAGTCTTGCCAAACTGTTAAGATTATAATTAAAACTTTCATCAATCTTGGCAACATCGCTCAAAACATCTTTTGCGTTTTCTTTTGTTATTATAATAAATGGGTTGCCATTTAATCGATTACTTCTTAAAAAAAAGTCGAGATGCTCAGCAATTCCTTCCTTTGCAACTTCTTCACAAAACACAATCACACTAGTATTACCAAAACCACTAATTCTGCCCAAATGCAAACTTAATTCTTCCACTGCGTCCAAAATATTTTTTCCCTTTGCGCTATGAACTTGCAAAGATTCTAAAAAGCCCTGATTTGCTTTTGAAGTGAGAATTTGAGTGCTGATTTCGTACTCATCACCATCTTTATCCACTCCAACGCCCAAAACGATTGAATACGTCTGCGATTGGTCTGGCAAATTTATTGTGATTGGAAATAAAAGAATAAAGATAACAAAAATAAAAATCATAATTTTGCTATGTAGCATTTTTTTGGTCATACTTTATCCTCCTTTTTTTTGACTCTGCAAACTCAACCATTACCAAAATTAAAATTGGCAAAAAGTATTGAGAAAATGTATTGAAATAGAAAAAAATGCTTGTGATAAATTGATAAAACAAGGTGAAAGTAAACCTAAATATTATTCCAACTGCAAGAACCATTGCAGTGGTAAATGCGCCTGATATAGTATTTTTGCTTTTTAGAGAATTACGGATAAAATGCTTTGTGCATATTGTCACACAATTTGCATGAAGTCCCAACCCCAAAACCAAAACTATTGGAAATATAAAGTCAACAAGCCAATTAAATCTCGCTTGATTTATAAGTCTAGGCGAAACCTCTGTTATGTCAATCACACATACTCTATGAAGTGATGCCGTAGAGCCAAACACACCTGTGAAAATAACCACAAAAACAAGTATTATTAATGATGAAAGCACATATGACCATATCAGTTTTTTGTTTGTTCCTTTTTCTTTTTTTATATTTCCTATCATAAAAAACAAAAACCAAAAATCTCCAAACCACAAGTTGTGTGAGACAATGTTTTGAATAGTGCGAGTAAAGTTTATGTTCAAAAATGGCAAGAGATTTTCAAAATTTATTGCTTTGAGAGAGATGATTACACTCAAAACAAGTGAAAATAATATTAGATATAACAAAATTTCTATTGTTCTGCCAATACTGCGCAAATATCTTGTGCCAAAATAATATAAGACTAAAAAGAAACAAGCAACAAAGATAACTCTATTGATTTCAACATAAATAAGTTGAGCAAAAAATAGATATATATCAACCATAATTTCTGTCGTTTTGAATAAAAACATTATTCCAACCAAAATGGAAATAATAATGCTTACTGCATAACCAAATTTTTTTCTTATATAATCCAAAATTGGCATATCAATTTTGTTTATCAAAGCAATAAATATTATGGCAAACAAAAGGTCTATAAGAAATGATACAAAAAATGTGAACCAAGCATTATTGCCCATGTCATAACTAATTATGCTGTTTAGAGATAACAATTTTGTGCTGAGCATTGAAATCAAAATAATTAAACATGCTTGACGTGTATCTAATTGCTTTGTACTCATTCTCTACCTCCCCTGTTTGACTTTCTAACTTGCTTTTTGTTTGGTATGCTCTTTGGCCTTGTATCAAGAGAAATAGATTCTTGTTTGAAAATTCCATCTTTCAAATCGCTTTTTATGTATGGTGCATATGGTGCCAAATATGGTGCACCATAAGCGTTGAATTCAACCAGATATGTTATAAAAATTGTTCCAGCAATTATTATTCCAAAAAGTCCCACCATGCCACCAACAAGGGTAAATAAAAGTCTCAAAATACTGATTTGTGATGTTTGGTCTGGGATTGTATAAAAAGATATACCAGTAAGTGCAATAATCATAACTGCTGGCGAACTAATAAGCCCAGCTTTGACGGCAGTATCTCCAAGCACCAAGGCACCAACAACAGAAAGTGCCATTCCAATATATCTTGGCATACGCAAACTTGCTTCAAACAAAATTTCAAACAAAACAATGACAAATATCATCTCCAAAAATGGTGTAAATGGTATGCCTTGACTTGAATTGATTATTGAAACCAGAAATTTTAACGGTATTATTCGATAATGATATAACTGAATGGCAACATAGAGTCCCGGAAGTAGAATTGACATAAAAAGAGAAATAACTCTTAAAAATCTAACTATACCAACTCTAAAACTTCTTTGATAATAATCATCACTATTTTGCAAATCTTCAAAAACAACAAAAGGTAGTGTTAAAACTATTGGGCTGTTATCGACCAAAATTGCAACTCTACCTTCAAGTATTTTTGCAACTGCAATATCTGGCTTTTCTGTTTTTCCCACTTGTTTGAAAATACTACCCTTCTTTTCTTCCAAAAATGATATCAAATAATGTGCGTCAATTATTCCGTCAATATCAATTTTTTGCAATCTCTCTTTTATCTTTTTTACTACATGGCTATCTGCAACATCAGTAAGATA
>CADBPU010000069.1 GCA_902796635.1 uncultured Eubacteriales bacterium
ATGGACTATTTGAGAATTAATACACTAAACGATATCAGGGAAGCCAAAAGACTTGTTTATCAAACACATGGAGTTGACCTAGATTTGTACAAAGTAAACATGGAAGACCCAAAAGTTTATGAGATGATTTCTGCCGGAGACACTGATGCAGTTTTTCAAATTGAAAGTAGTGGACTAAAAAAGTTTATGCGAGAACTCAAACCAGATTGTTTGGAAGATATCATCGCAGGTATTTCTTTGTATCGACCAGGACCTATGGATTTTTGCCCTGTTTATGTTCAAAACAAGCATAACCCTGACAAAATCAAGTATGAAGTGCCATGTTTGGAGCCAATTTTGAAGTCTACTTATGGCGTTATTGTCTATCAAGAGCAAGTCATGCAGATTGTGCAAGCAATGGCAGGTTATACTCTTGGCAGGGCTGATACTGTGCGTAAGTATATGGGCAAAAAAAAGATGGCAGAATTGATGAAGGAAAGAGAAGTATTTTTACATGGATTTCATGGAGAGGACCACGGGCATAGAGTTGATATTGATGGAGCAGTAAAACGTGGAGTCAGTGAAGAACTTGCCAATAAGATTTTTGATACTATGATTAAATTTGGTTCTTATGCGTTTAACAAATCTCATGCTGCTGCTTATGCATTTTTGACATATCAAACTGCGTACTTAAAAACATATTACAGAGTTGAATTTTTGACGGCAGTTCTCAACAATCGTTTAACAAAACCAGATGACTTAAAGAAATATATTATGTATGCTAGGACTGTTGGAATTGATGTTTTACCACCAGATATCAACAAATCTCAGACATATTTTAGTATAGAAAATGGAGCAATAAGACATGGAATTGCTGCACTCAAAAACATGGGTTATGCAATTTCTCAAAAAATTATTGAAGAGAGAGAGCAATTTGGAGATTACAAAGATTTGGTTGACCTTATTTCCAGAACAAATAAATTTGGACTTAATAAGCGTGGTATTGAAAGTTTGATTTTGAGTGGTGCGCTTGATTGTTTTGGAAAAACCAGAACTCAACTTATGGCAGTGTTTGAACTTGTGCTTGAAAGAACGTCAAAGGATAGAAAGCAAGAGTCAACTGGTCAAATAAGTATGTTTTCAACTTTGCTTAAAAATGAAACCACACTTACAAGTGTTGATTATCCTGAAATTCCTGAATTTGTTGCTACTGAAAAATATAAAAAAGAAAAAGATATTGTTGGCGTTTATGTTTCTGGTCATCCACTAGATAAATACTTAAAACAATTTGAACAATTTGGTTTCAATAGTTCAATGATAAAAAAAGATAGTGATGAAACAGAAGAAGAAACACAAGATATGCTTGAAGACGAGCAATATAGCGAAATTTATGATGGTATGCCAGTTACTTTTGGTGGTATTATCACTGAATTTAAGAAAACTTTTACAAGACGCGATAATAAGGAAATGGCAATACTAAAAGTTGAAGATTTGTATGGCGATATTGATTGTATGGTCTTTCCAAATGTATACAAAATTTTGAAGCCAATGCTTGATGTTGACAAAATTGCAATTTTCAAAGGTAAAATATCAATTAGAGTTGGTGATTCACCAGCAGTACTTATTGAAGATATCAAGCCAATAGAGAGCGAAACAAATTCGCAAGCAAATCAAGTTCAAGAAGAAATCAAAGAAGAAAAGCCAAAGATTTTATACTTGCGTTTTGATTGCCAAGATGAAAAACTTATGAATGATGTTTCAAAAATTTTAGACAATTATTTTGGCGAAACTGAGTGTAGAATTTTATGCACAAGTCAAAACAAAGTTTTTGGATTTCATCATGGAGTAAATGTCAACAATTTGTTATTGTATGAATTACAGACTTTGCTTGAAGAAAAAGATATAAAGTTTGTTTAATGGAGGAGTTATGAAAAGAATTTTAGTTCTCACAAGTGGTGGAGATTGCAGTGGAATGAATGCATATCTCAAAGCCCTTGCAAAATTATGTAAAAAAAATGGTATAAAACTTTTTGCAAGCATGTATGGATTTCAAGGACTTGTAGAAAATTCCATAACTTCTTTTGAATATGATGATTTAGGAGAAATTCAAAATTTGGGTGGCAGTGTCATCAAAACTTCAAGAAGTAAAGATTTTGTCACACAAAAGGGCTTTGAGCAAGCACTTGCAAATTTGAAAAGTTGGAACTTTGATTGTGTTGTGGTTGTTGGTGGCAATGGCAGTACAAAAGGTGCTTATGATTTGAGCATTGCAGGTGTCAATGTTCTTGCAGTTCCTGCAACAATAGATAATGATTTGGCTTATACTGACACAACTTTGGGCTATGATACAGCATGTCAAAACGCACTTGATGCTGTTGTAAAAATCAAGCAAACAATGGAAACTTGCGACAGGGGTACTATTATTGAAGTTATGGGCAGGCATTGCTCAGACATTGCTGTTCACACAGCAATACTTGCTGATGCAGATATGATTATCACAAAACAAAAATCTTTTGAAAGCATATTAAAAAGAGTTGATGATTTAATCAATTTTGAAAAGAAAAATCCTTTGATAGTAGTTCAAGAAAATATTTTGAATGTAAACGAGCTTGCAAAATATTTAGAAGAGCATACAAAAAAAGAATTTAGAGCAACAGTAATTGGATATTTACAACGTGGTGGTGCGCCAACAGTGAATGACAATTTGCTTGCAATCCAGTTTGCAACAAAAACTGTTGAATTGATTGAAAGTGCTGTATATAATGTTGCAGTTGGTGAAATAGATGGAAAAATAATAGCAACAAAATTAAAAGAAGCAATTATAACAAAACAGTATTCTAAAAAACTTTTAGAAATTTTTGCAAAATATTCAAATACCCCTATTGACTAATCAAAAATCATATGCTAAAATATAAAGCGTAATATGGAGGAATATATGAAAGGCGTAAATATTTTGGAGAGATTGGCAAAAGAAACTATGATTGTGGGAAAACATATTTATATAAAGGAAGATGAATGTGTTTATGTTGCAAAGCCAGATAATGCTGGTGAATTAAAGATTTTTCAAATAACAAAAGAGTCATTAGAAAAAAATGTTCATTTAGTAAAAGAACCTACGCAAGAACAATATGAAAATGCTTTGCTTAACTACATTTTGGATGATGATAGAAACAATCCCGCAAAAAGAGGTATTTATTCAATGGGAGTTGGTAAATTATATTACGAATTTTTAGATGCGCTTTCTGATATTAAATTTGGAAAAATTGAAGATGTTGATTTAATTAATAGATTTGCACTTAACAATGAAGATGTTGTATTAAATAAATTGGCAAAAACCATTGTTGATGGTTATAAATTAGAAGATGAGAAATTATTGACAAAATAAAAAGGCGAGCAATCGTCTTTTTTAATTGTTTTTTGCATCTTGAATAGCATTGTTTTGTTGCATCACTTCCTTTGCTATTTCTTCGTCTTTTTTTATTGTTTCTTCGTCTTTTTTTGTGATTTTGTCAACCATTGACTGTTCTTCTTTTTTTAGCTTATTTGCAGTTATTCTTCCCTTATTCTTTATTATTACAAAAATAAGATAAATTGCACAAATTCCAACGACTATATAAACAAGCCTACTAAAAATGCTTCCTTGATAGCCAAACAGACCAGCAACAAGGTCATATTGAAAAAAACCAATAGAAAGCCAATTCATACTCCCAAACATAACAATAATAAAACAAATTATACTAATCATATCATTATTCTTTGCAATAATAATAAAAATATTATATTCAAAATATTTTATAATCTTATATTTTTTTATTTCTTTATTAAAATAAAAATACACTATTGACATATCATTTTTTGTGTTATATAATATAAAAGAGGTTTATTATGGGATTTTTTAAGAATTTATTTAATAGTTTGAAAGAAAAAAAAGCAAACAAAGAAGAAGAACAATTTAATAATTTATCAGCAGAGAATAAAACTATATATTTGAACAAAGTAAAAAATTTGAGTGAAACACAACTTGAAAAAGCAATCGAAAAACAACCATATCTTTTGCCACATATCATTGCTGATTTGAAAGTAGATAATTATATTAAATTGATTGATATTGCAACAAAAAAGGGTGTTGATTTGTTTGATTTGATAGATAAGAATTCAATAATTGATAACAACACTATTGTCAATATTGCAGTAGAAAATCAACCAGCATTGGTTTTAGAACTTGATGATATGCCAAATTTACAAGAAATGATAACACCAGAAACATTAATTCAAGCATTTGTCAAAAATCCAGAAGTACTTTTCAGTAATTGCCCTGCATTAAATAAAAGAATTGTTTTAATGGGACAAGATAAAGAAGGTAAAGTAGCAAAAAGAAGTTCAACATTAAGAGCTCAACTTCAAAGAGCTATGAATTTGTATTTCCGTCCAGAATCAGAAATGGGAAATGGATTTGATGATTTTGCAAAATCGATTGCTGAGCAAATTAATGATGCAAAATTCGTAGAAATAGTTGCAGGCAACAAAATGACAACAAGAGTTACAACTGCTGCAAACGAAACCTTGAAAAGAAGTCCAGAAAAGGGTAGAGTTGTTCCTGCAAAAACACTTCACAAGTGGAATAACAGAGTTATGTACACTATTCCAAATGAAGCAAGAAAAGGTCTAAAAAAATCAAAAGTATCTTATGAAACATACACAAAGTATTTGACAGGACTTTTAAGCAATCCTTCACTCAATTCATTTACAAATGAAGAAAGAACAAGACTTGTAAAACGTTGTGTTTCTATTGTTCCAGAACTTTACTTTGAACTTAGGTCATTAAATTATGCTGATAGTGCAGAAAAACTTACAGTTCAACTTTCTGCTTATGAAGCATTCAAAGCAATGAAAAAAGACGACTATGCCGACGCTTTGCTTGATTATCTTGGCAAAGAACAAAGCAAAAAGGTTCTTGCAAAAAGCAAAGCAAATGCAACAAGAAAAGCAAATAAAAAAGCAAAGAAAACTGAAACTGCCGAAAAGGAAATGTCAATGGATAGATATAAATATTAAAAAAATCTGCACGAAAGTGCAGTTTTTTTATAATTTAATATTTTTTCAAATTATTTATTTTTTTATCATATTAATTCTATTGATAAAAATTTGAATTCAATTTCATCAACAAAATCACTTTGACTAAATCTCACTCTATTAAAATTATTGAAATTGACATAGTGTGAGTTGAGCATAATTGGTGTTTCGATTTTAAGGTCATTGCAAACAACTTCCAAATATGCATGCAAAAACCTCACATCAAAATCTTGCTGAAATTCAAATGTTTTGTGTTTTATTATTCTGTTATTATCATCAATTTCTTTTGTCCACAATCTAAACATATATTTATATTATCATAAATAATAAATCAAACAAAATTTTTTAACATATTATTTATTTTTCTGCATAATAATATTTGAATAAAATGATTGACAAATTTGTGCCAATATGTTATTTTATTACTCGTGATGAGTAAAGTTGGCAAATTGTATAAATTTGTTAGCGTTTTTTTTATCATTTTGGAGGAATTATGGAAGAGATATTTTTAACACCGGAAGGTTTGGAAGATACAAAAAAAGAACTTGAAAGATTGAAGACAGTTGAAAGAATACAAGTTGCAAAAATGATTGGAGAAGCAAAAAGCTATGGAGATTTGAGTGAAAATTCAGAATACGATGCAGCAAAAACAAAAGAAGCACAACTCGAACTTAAAATTTTGGAACTTGAAAATAGAATCAAAAATGCAAAAATTATTTCAAAAGAATCATTAAACACAAAAGTGGTTGGTGTTGGTTCAAAAGTTACTCTTTATGATGAAGAGTTTGATGAAGAAGTACAATACACATTGATGGGCGCAACAGACAGCGACCCACTTAATGGAATTATTAGCAATTCAAGTCCACTTGGTGCAGCAATTTTAGGTCAAAAAGTGGGTAGCACTGTTGTTGTTGACACACCTGCGGGAGAAACTAAATATAAAATTGTCAAAATCGAATTGTGATTATTAAATTAATAATTAAAGTATAGTTGGAGTATTGAGAAATCAGTATTTCAACTTTTTTGTCGCTATATTGGTTAAATTATTTGTTGCTTTCAAATTTGTTTTGAATAAAATTATTTGTATGGTAAAATAATCACATGGGAAAATTTATAACATTTGAAGGTGGCGAAGGCGCAGGAAAAACCACATTAATCGATAGTCTAAAAAAATATTTTGATGAAAATAATATAGATTACATTGCAACAAGAGAACCCGGTGGCGTCAAAGTTTGTGAAGAAATAAGAAATATTGTCAAGTATAGCACAGAAGAAATTTCAAAAAGGGCAGAATTACTATTGTTTTCTGCAAGCAGAGCAGAACTTACACAAAGATTAATTCGTCCAAGTTTGGAAAGTGGAAAAATTGTTTTGTGTGATAGATATTTTGATAGCACAAGAGTTTATCAAGGTTTTGCAAATGGAATTGATGATAGAGATGTGATGTCAATAACAAATTTTGCAACCAATGGACTTGTGCCAGACATAACCTTTTATTTAGATATTGACCCAAAAGTTGCATTTTTAAGAAAAGGTGGTCAAGACAAAGGCGATAGGATTGAAGAGAGAGATTTGTCCTATCACTATATGGTTAGAGATGGCTACAACAAAATTGCAAAAAATGATCCACGTTTTGTTATTTTGGATGCAACACTATCAAAAGAAACAATTTTGGAACAAGTACTTCAAAAATTAAGGACGGAAAATATAATTGAGTAGTTATTTATTTCAAGTAAGTCAGTTAAAAAAGTATCAGGATTTTTTGAATAAGATAACAAAAGGCAGTCATGCAATAATTTTACATAGCGAAGATACTATACTTCAAGATATTATTGCAAAACTATTTGTTATGAATTTTGAGTGCGAAAATGATATGGTACCATGCATGTATTGCACATCTTGTCAAAAAATTATGGACAACAATGCTTTGGATGTAAAAGTTTTTGGCGAAAACAAGTCAATAGTTGTAGAAGACAGCAATTTTATTGTTCAAGATAGTTTTGTTTTACCTTATGAGTTCAAAAATAAATACTATATCTTAAAAAATTTTGAAAATGCAACTCCACAGGCGCAAAACAAGTTATTAAAAGTTATAGAAGAACCACAATCTTACGTGAAATTTGTTTTGCTTGTAAACAATTTAGATGCAGTATTATCAACAATAAAAAGTAGGTGTGAAATTTTTGATGTGCCAAGATTTGATACTTTGGAGCTCAAAAATATTTTCGATTTTAGGGTTGGTGATGGAAAAAAAGTTAGTTTTGGTGCTGAATATGCTTCGGGCAATTTAACAAAACTTACCCAAATTTATGAAGATGACGATTTTCAAGATATCTATGCACTTTGCGTAAGATTATTGACAAATCTTAAAACATCGGCAGACGTGCTAGAATATTCATCACAAATATTAAAATTGAAAGACAAATTTCAAACATTTGTAGAAATCTTAATTTTAATGTATAGAGATATTTTGACAATACAGCAAAGCAAACCGGAACTGATTGAAAACAAAGAACAACAGAATATTTTGACTGTGCTTGCAAATGGCATAAGTTCAAAAGCAGTGATAAACATTATTCAAGAATTGCAGGGAGTAAAAGAAAAATTAAAATATAATGCAAACATATCAGGGGTGGTTGATAGTTTGCTATTAAAAATATTGGAGATTAAACATTTATGCAAATAGTAGGTGTAAAATTTAAGTCAGTTGGCGAAATTATAGAGTTTAATGCAAACAACCATGAAATCAAAAAAGACATGGCTGTTATTTGCGAAACAGAAAACGGACTTATGTTTGGTATTGCAGAAGCGGATAGCCGTGAAGAAAATACGTCTGGTGAATATCAAAAAGTGGTTCGTATAGCAACTGACGGCGACAAAAGAAAGTTGGAAGATATACATAAAAAAGAACAAGAAGCGTTGATGAAAACAAAGCAACTTGCAAAAAAGCACGGTCTTGAAATGAAAGTTATTGATGCTGAATATACTTTTGATATGAATAAATTGACTTTTAGTTTCACAGCAGAAGGCAGAGTTGATTTTAGAGATTTGCTTAAAAGTCTTGCAGGGGAGTTTAAGACAAGAATAGAACTTAAACAAATTGGCGCAAGAGATGAAACCAAAATTTTGGGCGGATATGGCCCTTGTGGAAGACAACTTTGTTGTGCCAATCATTTAAGAGATTTTGGAAAAGTTAGCATCAAAATGGCAAAAGACCAAGGACTTTCATTAAATCCAACAGGAATAAATGGTATGTGCAACAGATTACTCTGTTGTTTGCAATATGAAGAAAATGATTATGCGCAAGTTTTGCAAAAAATGCCAAAATTAAATAGCAAAGTAAAGACACCAGATGGAGAAGGCGTTTGTACCTTTAACAATGTTTTGAAAGAGCAAGTGTCAGTAAAATTTATTAATGAAGATGGTGGCTATACCATAAAAGATTATTCACTTGGAGAAATCAAATTTGAAAAAAGAAATGACGAGCCAAAGCAACAAGACCAAAATCAATAATTTGCATTTGCAAAAAGATGAGAGATTGGACGATTTGCAGTATAACAATTTGTATATAATACAAAACAAATATAATTATTGTTTTTCTAGTGATGCTGTTTTGCTATGTAATTTTGTTAAGGCAAAAAAAACTGAAACTATTGTTGATTTGTGTAGTGGCAGTGGAGTTGTGGGAATTTTAGCACAAGCCAAAACTAATGCAAAACAACTGTATATGATAGAGTTGCAAAAAGAACTTGCTAACATGTGTGAGCGCTCAATAGAATATAACGGTTTACAAGATAAAGCAAAAGTTTTTTGTTGTGATATTGTAGATGCTCAAAAAATATTGTTTCAAGAAACAAGCAAAAAACAGTTTGATGTTGTTTGTGTAAATCCACCATATTACTTGCCAACACAAAAAAAATTGTCAGGAAAAGAACAAATTGATATTGCTAAATTTGAATTGAGATTAAATCTCAATAGTATTTGCAAAGTTGCAAGTGATTTGCTTAAATTTGGTGGCAAATTTTTTATGATTAATGATAGTGATAGAATTGCAGAAATCATACAAACAATGCAAAAGCATGACTTGCAACCAAAGGTGCTGCAATTTGTTTTTCCAAAACCGAACACAAAAAGTAATGTTGTGCTTATAGAAGCCATAAAGGCCGGAAAATTGGGCGCAGATGTTGTTTGTAAGAATCTTTATTGATATAAATTATCAATATTTATATAAAAATAAAGCAAGAGAATAAAATATTTTTTTGTAATAATGATAATAATTCTCAAAGGAGAAAAAAAATATGTTATATTTTGTTGCAACGCCAATAGGAAATTTGAAAGATATTAGTTTTAGGGCAGTTGAAACTTTGAAAAATAGCGACGTTATTTTGTGTGAAGACACACGCACAAGCAAAACACTTTTATCTCACTATGAGATAGATAAAAAACTTATTAGTTTTCACAAATTTAATTATGCCGAAATGACACCAAAAGTTGTTGAAATGCTAAAAGAAGGCAAAACAATAAGTTTGATTAGTGATGCTGGCACACCTTGTATTTCTGACCCCGGCACAGAACTAATCAAAAGTTTAAGAGAAAACAATTTGCAATATTCAATCATTCCGGGTGCAAGTGCATTTTTGAATGCATTTTGTCTAAGTGGATTTTCTGCACCTTTCACTTTTGTTGGCTTTTTGCCAGAAAATAAAAAGGAAAGAAAGCAGGCGTTAATCAATTTGAGTGATACACCATACACTATGATATTCTACTCAGCGCCACATGATTTGAAGCAATATTTGGAGTTGTTGCACAATGCTTTTGGTGATAGAAATGCTTGCACAGTTAGGGAACTCACAAAATTGCATGAAGAAGTTGAGTTTTTTAATTTGCATGATGGATATCCAAAAGAGCCAAAAGGTGAATATGTTTTGCTTGTTGAAGGTAGAAAGAAAGATGTTTGCGAACTAAACAATCTTTCAGTTTTGGAACACTATGAATATTATGTTAATCTCGGCACACCACAAAATGAAGCAATCAAAAAGGTTGCAAGTGATATGGGTGTTGCAAAAAATGTGATTTATAATCAAATTGTGGCAATAAAGAAAAAATAAATTTTAATAATTAAATTTTGCTATATGTATAAAATAATTTTGGTTTTCAAAAATTTTTGATATACTATAATAGTTAATAAGGAGAATTATAATGAAAAAATTAATATCTAGTTTACTTGCAATTTGTTTATTTGTTTGTGGAGCAGTTTTTCTGTCTGGTTGTAATGAAGCAGATTTGAACTTATGGAATGAAGCACTTAATTTGGAAGTGAACGCTTTATCTGCCCAACAACAAATGAATGCAGGAGAAAAGTTATTTGCAAAATTAGAACTTGCAAAAGAACACAAGTATGTTTTGGAACTTTCTGGCGAAAATGTTAGTGAAGGAAACAAAAATTATGTTTCAAAATCATTATACAACCCAGAAGGAAAAGTGGTAAGTATTAATAATAATGGAGAATTAAAAACAAATACTGCTGGAATATACTATTTGTTGTTGCAAAGAAATAATGAAAATGTTGTTTCAACATTAAGAATTAAATTTACACCTGTTCATTCACATAACGAATATGGACTTTGCAGTTGTGGAGATTTTGTAGGAACTGAATTTAATGAAGGCGTTAGTCAAACTGTTGATTTATCAATGGATGGAACAAACACAACAAAATTATGTTTCAAAGTCAATGTCAACCATACAAATGGTGTTGCACTTGATGCTTATGGTATGAATTTGGAAAATACAACAATGAAAGTATTTAATTCAAATGGTAATCAACTTCAAGTTAGAGAAGTTGCCGGCTATCCAAAAGCATTTATTGCAACAAGTCTTGGTGCGTACTATGTTCTTATTGAATATGGAAATTCAACAGGCAATGTTGTTTATGAACAAATAACATTTAGGGAAGTTTTAGATAATTAAAATATTAAATAAAGATGCATGTTTGCATCTTTTTTTATGTTCAAAATATTTTTCAAAAAATTTTGCAAAACAAACAAGCAAGTATTGTGCTGAGTAATGTTGCACAAAGTGCAATGGGTATTGCAATTCCAAGTTTTTTTACACTTGTTTTTGAAAAATATACCGTGCTTACGTAAAAAACCGTGTCGCTACTTGCAAGTATAACACTTGCACATCTTGCAATATAACTATCAACGCCATAGATGTCATATACATTTTGAAGTATTGCAAGGCCACCACTGCCAGAAAATGGTTTAAGTACAACAAGTTTTGTGAGTTCCGTTGGTATGCCAAGCACATTAAAAACAGGAGATAGCACTTTTGTTAGTATATCGCAAAGCCCACTCTTGTCAAAGATTTCAATAAAAATGAATACTGCAACAATATATGCAAAGATATCAACAATGAGATTTATGCTTTCTTTTGCACCATCAACAAAACTATTGTATGGTTTTGTTTTTTTTATGGTTGCAAACACAAGCATTATAAAAATAAGAATCGGCAAAATATAACTACTTATCATGTTTTTTTCTAACCTTAAAAATTAATTTTGTTATTGTTATAATAATCACGCCCGTCAAAATACTGGTGCAAATGGTTGGCAAAATTATTCCACTTGGATTTGTGCTGTTTGATGCTACCATAAGTCCCATTATTGTTGTTGGCAAAAGTTGAAAAGATAGGCAATTAACAATCATAAGCATTGTCATGCTATTGTTTATTTTTCCCGTTTTTGGGTCAAGTCCTTGCATGGCTTTTATTGCACTTGGTGTTGCAGCATTGCCAAGACCCAAAATATTACTACTGAGATTGATTGCAATTTGACTTTTTGTATATTCATCTATATTTTTACCAAATAAAAATCCAATGATAGGCGATAGCCATTTTGCAAGTTGCTTGTTAAAACCTGTATTTTCCAAAATTTTCAATAGTCCAAGCCAAACTGCATAAATTGCAAGTAAACTAATGCACAAATTAACACTGCTTTCACTTGCACTCATCATGGAACTGATTATTAGGTCTGGCGACTTAAAAATCATTAAAATAATACCTGTGAGCATAACCACAAGCCAAAATATATTCATAAAAAATTTTATGCTGAATTTTGTTGAATTATGAGTGAAGAGCAATCAATGTTTTGTTTTACAAACAAATATCAAAATGATATAATCAAAACATGGAAAACAAAAAATATAGTTTAGCAGAAGCATTAAAAATTTTGACTGATTTTGCCAATCTAAACAATTCTGATAATTTGGAAGTCATTAAATGGATTGTGATAAAGACATTAAGACTTAAACGAGAGCAATTTGATTATATAAAATGCATTGAACTTGAAGAATTAGAAAAGATGAAAAAATATATCAAGAGATATATTACTGGCGAGTCATTGAGCCGAATTTTTGGCTATATCGAATTTTGTGGAGAACTTTTTGATGTGACAGAAAATGTGTTTGACCCAAGATTAAGCACCGAAGCACTTGTCAGTGAAGTTTTGAAATATGACTACAAAAATCCTGAAATCATTGATTTATGCACTGGCAGTGGCTGTGTCGCAATAATATTAAGCAAAAGACTAGGTGTTTGTGTTGACGCTCTTGATGTTTCACCATTTGCGATTGAAATCACAGAAAAAAATGCAAAAAAATTGAGTGGCAATATTTGTTTAATTGAATTTGACTTGTGTGATGATTGGAATAAGGCATTGTATAAAAAATATGATGTAATAGTTTCAAACCCACCTTATTGGAACGCTAGCAAGATATTGACTAATCCCGAAGTGGTAAATGATAACCCGCTTATTGCTTTTAATGGTGGAGAAGATGGATTAAAATTTATTAAATTAATAATAAAAAATAGTCCAATGTTTTTGAAAAGTGGTGGACGTTTATTTTTGGAAATGGACCCAGAACAGGAAAAAGAGATTGAACGTCTGTTGCTTGATGGTGGTTTTGTTGATATCAAAACAGCAAAGGACCATAGAGGAATAGACAGGGTTATTTCAGCAAAAATTCAATAAAAGAGCAAAAATGCTTAAGATAGCATTTTTCAAAATATAAAAAAATAATATACAATTTTATTTTTTGTGTTATAATGAAGTGTATTGATTAATAGGAGTAAAAATGAAAGACGATAACAAATTTTATATAACAACACCAATATATTATGCCAGCGGAGATTTGCATTTGGGCCATTGTTGCACATCTGTTTATGCAGATAGCTTAGCCAGATGGAACAAAATGCTTGGCAAAGATGTTTTCTTTTTGACAGGTAGTGATGAACACGGCCAAAAAGTTGCAGAAAAAGCAGAAAAAGCCGGAGTATCACCAAAGGCATATTGTGATGAACTTGTAAAAAAGTTTTATCAACTTTGGGATATGCTCAATGTCAAATATGATAAGTATATAAGAACAACTGACGATTTGCACGAAAAGACAGTGCAAAAGATTTTTACGAAACTTTATGAAAAAGGCGACATATATCTTTCAAGTTATGAAGGACTTTATTGCACACCATGCGAAAGTTTTTGGACAGAAAGTCAACTTGTTGATGGCAAATGTCCTGATTGTGGCAGAGAAGTAAAGCCAGCAAAAGAAGAAGCATACTTTTTCCGTCTTTCAAAATATGGCGAGAAAGTAAAA
>CADBPU010000070.1 GCA_902796635.1 uncultured Eubacteriales bacterium
ATTTTTTTATGATTTTTATGCTTTTTTTGCTTATTTTCTGTTTATTTTTATAATTTTCACATTTCAATGACAAATTTTCTACTTGTCTCACTAAGTTTAATTATTGAAATTTTTATAATATTTTTTGGCAAAAGTGATTTGATATTTTCTGCCCACTCAATCATGCAAACTGCATCTTGATTTCCAAAATACTCTGTTAGTCCAGTTTCCAAAATTTCATCGATATCTTCTATCCTATACATATCAAAATGATATAGTTTCAAATCTTTTCCAACATATTGATTCATAAGCGTAAAAGTTGGACTTGTGACATGTTCTTTTATGCCAAGTGCAAGCGCTAGACTCTTTGTGAAAGTTGTTTTGCCTGCACCCAAATCCCCTTCAAGTGTCACCACTTCTCCACCATGCAAAAATTTAGCAAATTCAAATGCTAATTGTTCAGTATCCTTCAAATTATTGCATATCTTTTCCATAATACTCCATCACTTTAATATATTATCGACCAATTTTGCTGTTTTTGGTTTTTTACCAACACAAAAAGATTTTTTGATTTCTTCAATCAATTCATCTTTATCATCAAGTTGATTATAGTATACTGTCATAATTTTTTCGCCATTTTTTATATAATCTCCAACATTTTTGTTCAAAATTATACCAACATCATCTTGACGAATAATTTTTCCATCTATTTTTTGCAAACTATGTGCAATATTGCCAAGTTGCGCAGTATCAAATTTTTGCAAATAGCCGTCATATTCACTATTTATTTCAATAAATCTGTTTTCTTTAATCAACTTTTCAGGATTATTTATATATTCAACACTTCCATTTTGTGCAGATACAATTTCAATCAATTTTTGTTTTGCTTTACCACTTTTAATAGCATCATTGATAAGCATTTCTGCTTGCATTTTTGTTTGGCACTTCCCACAAAGTAGTAGTGCTTCTTCACACAACACTTTTGACAAGTTTGACAAGTTATTATCTAAACCATCTAAAACTTTCAGTGCAGAATATACTTCAAAATTATTACCGATATATGGTGTCAATGGCTGGTTCATATTGCTGATGACAGCACAAACTTTTATACCACATCTTGCACCAATATCTTTCATAATTTTTGCAAGTTGTTTGGCATCTTTTTCAGTTTTCATAAATGCACCACTACCATATTTGACGTCAAGTACCAATAGTTTTGCACCACAAGCAATTTTTTTGCTCATAATGCTACTTGCAATCAAACTAATATTATCAACAGTTCCTGTTTCGCTTCTCAATTTGTATAAAATTTTATCTGCAACAGCAAAATCATCACTTTGAGAAATTATACTTGCATTATTCTTTGCGATTAGTTCCTTAAATTTGTATGTTGAAATTTCTGTATTATATCCTTGAAAAACCTCCATTTTGTCTGCTGTGCCACCTGTATGGCCAAGACTTCTGCCACTCATCTTTGCAACTTTGACACCGATGCTTGCAAGTACTGGAACCACAACAAGCGTCGTTGTATCACTAACACCACCAGTGCTGTGTTTATCTAAACACTCCCCAATATCGTCAAGATTGAGAACTTTGCCACTATTTGCCATTGCCATAGTAAGATTGTATGTTTCTTCAAATTCAAGGTCTTTCAAATACATTGCCATAAGCATGCTTGATGTTTGATAATCTTTGATTTGTCCATTACAAACACCAGACACAAAAAATTCCCACTCTTTTTGAGTGAGCTTTTTTCCACTTTTCTTTTTGTCAATTAGTTCTATTATATCCACATAGTTATTATATAACTAAAATTTGTTTGTAGCAAACAAAAAAAACATTAATAAATCAAATTTTTGACAAAATTTTCATGATTTTTATTAGAAACACAAGTTTGAATAATTTTTAACAAAAATAATTTTACAAATACAGTTTTTGTCAATAATATTTGCATGAAAGTTTTGAAATTGAGTAAAATATTGGATTTTTTGTTTTGGTATAGCATTTTGTTTTTTATTTTTTTTGTTTGGACAAGATACTTTTTGCATGATATTTTTGCAACAATTTTGATTAGTGCTACTTTAACCTTTTTGGTTGCAATAATATATCAGTTTTTCAACAAAAAAAAGATGAAAAAAGAAAATCTCACAAAGCAGGATGAAAAAAATGCAGATGCAATCACGACAGGTTTTTTACTTTCTACAAAGCAAGAAATTTTGAGCGTATTTTTTGAAAAACTAGACAAAAAATACAACACAAAAACTAAAAGTGATTACTTGCTTGTCAACGACAAAGTACTAAAACCAATATATACCACACAAACAATAACAGATAAGGACGTAATGGATATTTTTCTCAAAATAAAGGACACGTCTATCAAGAAACTTATTATAACTTGTAAAAAAGCAGATGAAAGTTGCTACCTTTTTGCAAAACTAATTTCAAATAAAGAAATCATAATTTTGGAATCACAGCAAGCATATCAAAATATATTCAAGCCACTAGCATTTGATGTGCCAGAAATTTTAACAAAAAGTACAAAAAAAACCTTTCAGCACTACCTTTCATTTGCGTTAAACAAACAAAGAACAAAAAATTATCTTGTTGTATCACTGTTTATGTTGTTTGCAAGTTTTGTTTTGAGATATAACATTTATTATTTAATATTTTCCTCGATAACAGGTGCACTTGCACTATATTCACATTTTAATATA
>CADBPU010000071.1 GCA_902796635.1 uncultured Eubacteriales bacterium
CAAGTACTTAATGCAAATTTGTTTGAAAAAGAAAATTTGGCAATAAAACTACTTGAAAATGATATCGAAAATGATAAAAATTTATTGCTAAATAAACTAGACTTTTTATATAACAATAGAGAAAAATTCAAACAAAGTATGAGCAAAAAAATATGTAATGGCAACAAAAAAATTATTGAACAAATTGAAAAATATATAAAAAAATAGCAAAAAACTGCTATTTTTTTATGATTTTTTATTAATTTTCAATGTTTTTATTAAAAATATAAATTATTGCAACAAATCAAAAAATTTTCAAAATATCAAAATGTACCAATAGAATTGATTTTGTGAAAGAGATATTTTGCTTCGTCATCATCTTTATTTTGTAGCATATTTAGCAAATATGATTTCTCGCCTTTTGTAAAAAAGTAATCTTGAATTTTGAAATACTTTGACATCTCAAATCCACCAAATTTTCCCATGGTTGAAATTATAGGAACACCTGCCCCACAAAGAGCATCAATATATCTATAAACCGTTCTTTTGCTTATTTCAAATTCTTCTGCGAGATCTGTTGCATTTTGCTTGCATCTCAAAATCTCAAACATAATACTCAATGCCACACTAAAATTCATGATTATAATATAGCATCAAATTTTAAGTTTGTCAAACACCTGTTCGATAAAATTTTAATTTTTTTATTTTTTGACTGCAACACCTTGATTGAGAACTGATGAATCAAAATTTGAAATCAATTTTTCCTGCTCTTTATTTCTGTTTGATGCAATTTCAATCAATCTATCTGCAAGTTTATCAAACGTAATACCACATTTCTCCCAAAGATAAAATGCAAAGCTACCCGGTATTGTGTTAATCTCATTTGCATACACTTTTTGAGTTTTGGTATCTATCATAAAGTCTATGCGAACGACACCCTTTGAATTGGTTGCAATAAAAATTTTTTTAGCCAAATTTTCAATCAACTTTTTTTGTGTTTTTGTTATGTTTGCGGGAATAATTCTATCCAAATTTTGCATACCATTTTTTGTACCACTAGATTTATTATTTTGGGTTTCGCTATCTACTTTATTTGTCAAAAATTCTAATTCCTTTTTGCTTTTTGTGGCAAAATTGCTGTTTTTTGCTTCAATTTTACTGTTTTTTTGATTATTTTTTACTTTATTTTGCGTTTTGTTTGGAAAATTGCTACTTAAATACTTTTTTTCAAAAGTTAAAAATTCACCTTTGTTTTGTACTTCTTCTGTTGCCGACACAATGCAATCTTTGCCATCACCCAAAACAGAAATATTTACTTCTTTCAAGTTTTGAACCAACTTTTCTATAAGCACTTTTTCATCAAACAAAAATGCAAGTTTTATGCCATCTATTAATTCATCAATAGTACGGCACATCGAAATACCAATACTGCTACCCAAACTGTTTGGCTTTACTATAACGGGTAATTCGACTTTTTTTATTATCTTTTGAATATTATAATTTTTTGAGTCAAAATCGCTTTTGCACAATTCAACATATTTGGTTATTGGAATTTTGTTTTGCAAAAAAACCTGCTTCATTATATTTTTGTCAAGTCCAACGCTACTCCCCACAACTCCACTTGATGTGTATGGAATTTGCGAGAGTTCCAAAAGACCTTGAATTGTTCCGTCTTCTCCATTTTTGCCATGCAAAGACAGAATTGCACAATCAATCTTTTTGTATTGCCTAAAACCAAGCATATTTTTTATATACAAATATTGACTTGATGGTAAAATAGCAACTTCCTTTAATCCTTTAGTGTCAAACTCCTTATATGTAGACAAATCTCGCAATTTTTTGCCTGTATACCACTTGAAATTATGCGATACGTATATCAAATCAACATTATATTTTTGTTTGTCTATTGCATTATAAATTTGAAGTGCCGACAAAATTGAAATATCATGTTCTGTACTTCTGCTACCATAAATAATAACTATATTTTTTTTCATATATAATTTTTATGAATTATTTTATTAATGTGTTAATAATAGCCATCTTAATAATCACAACTTTTTATAACAAATGTTTTGTAAATAAATTGAGACAAAAAACATGCTCTGCTCAGCATGTTTTTAATGGTCGGAGTGGAGAGACTCGAACTCCCGCCCTCATGGTCCCGAACCATGCGCGCTACCAACTGCGCTACACCCCGAAAAATATTTACAAAAAAATGGTGCAGATGAGGAGATTTGAACTCCTAGGAGATTGCTCTCACAAGTACCTGAAACTTGCGCGTCTGCCAATTCCGCCACATCTGC
>CADBPU010000072.1 GCA_902796635.1 uncultured Eubacteriales bacterium
AGTTTTGTAAGAATTCATAAAAATCATCTTTTTCTTGTTTGCTTTTTTCAAAAAGAGTGGTGTCGTGTGTTGTTTCGTAGTAATTTACAAAACGTCTTTCTTTCATCAAGTGTTCTTCAAAATTTGTTGTTGGCTTTGCACTATCTATCACAAGTGGGTTTTTGTTTTGTTTGATTAAATCAGGGTTATACCTAAACAAATGCCAATATCCACATTTCACTGCATCAATTTGTCTTTCAATATTTTTGCTCATTTCAATGCCGTGATTGATACATGGTGCATATGCAATGATAATGCTTACACCATTATACTTTTCAGCTTCTAAGAACGCCTTCAAAACCTGATTGTTGTCTGCACCAAGGCAAACTTCGGCAACATAAACATTTTTATATTGTAGGGCAGATAGTGCCAAATTTTTCTTCCCAGACTTTTTGCCACTGCTTGCAAATTTGATTGCGCTTGCCATAGGGCTTGCTTTGCTTTTTTGGCCACCTGTATTTGAATATAACTCTGTGTCTAGTACCAAAATATTTATGTTTTCTCCACTTGCAAACACGTGGTCAAGTCCACCAAAATCAATGTCATAAGCCCAGCCGTCGCCACCCACAAGCCAAATAGATTTTTTTGTGATGCTATCCAAATTTTGAAATAAGTGATTGTAAGTATTTTGAGAATTTTTTTCATTATATTGATTTTGTATTGATTTAAGTTGCAAGTATATTTCTTTGCAAACTTCTGCATTTTCAAAGTTTTCAAGCCAATTTGCGAGTATTATTTTTATTTCATTATCAAAACTTTCAATGTTATTTTCCACAAATGTTTTGAGATTTTGTCTCTTTAATTTTTGACTTTTTTCAATGCCAAGTCCAAACTCTGCATTATCTTCAAAAAGTGAATTTGCCCAAGCAGTTCCAAAACCGAGATTATCTTTTGTGTAAGGGCATGTTGGGGCAGAGCCACCATAAATACTACTGCAACCAGTTGCGTTTGCAATTATGAGTTGATTGCCAAAAAGTTGAGATAAAAGTTTGATGTAAGGCGTTTCTCCACAACCTGCGCATGCGCCAGAAAACTCAAAGTATGGTTTCATAAATTGAGTTTTTAGTGGGGACATTGGCAATGTTGGGGCAAAACTATCAATATCTTTTGTTATTTCATAACTTATGTTTTCTTTTTCAAAAATTTCATCTTTTGGGTTGAGTGTTATTACTTTTGTTGGGCAAACACTTTCACAAAGTCCACAAGACAGACAATCTTTTGGCGATACTTCCAAGTGGAATTCATAATCTTTGTTTAAGTTATAAGTTTTTGTATCAACTTTGCCATTTAGTTTGCTTTGTTGCTCTTTATCAAAGAGTTTTGCACGCAGGGCAGAGTGTGGGCAAACAAAGGTGCATTTGCCACATTGAATACATTTTGTGTAGTCCCATTTTGGAAGGTGTGAAGCAACATTTCTCTTTTCTGCGGCACTTGTTCCAAGTGTGTTTTCGCCATACAAATTTACTTTTGAAACAGGCAAATCATCACCATGTAAATTGAGAATTGGTCTAACATATTCGTCAATATATTTATCGTTATTTTTTTGAACTACAATAGTTAAATTATTCCAATTTTCATTTATTTCTATTTGAGATATATTCTCATCTATTTGTTGTATTGAATTTATATTGTTTTCAATTACTTTGTTGCCTTTCTTTGCAAAGGTTTTTCTTATCATTTCAATGGTTTGTTCTTTTGATTTTTGATAATTAACAAGGTTTGCAATTTTAAGCAAAGCCATTTGCATAATGGTTGAAATCTTACCATTTATATTGTTTTGTTCTGCAATTTTGTTTGCATCAATAGAGTAAATATTTATTTGTTTTTCTGCAATTGTTTTTAATGTTTCAGGCAAGACATAATCTTCAAAGTCTTGCTTTGTTTTGTATTTTGAATTTACAATCAAAACTCCATTTTGTTTTAAGTCGACAGCAATATTATATTTTGATAGATAACTTGCATTGTTTACAACAACAAAATCAAGCGTTGTGCTTAAATATGGCTTATTGATTTCTTCACTTGATACGCTGATATATGACCTGGTTAGTCCACCTGATTTTTTGCTGTCGTACATAAAATAGCCACTCACATAGTTGTTATTGTCGCCCATAATTTTTGTTAAATTTTTTGCACTGCCAACGCTGCCATCACTGCCAATACCAAAAATCAAGATATCTTTGCTACTTCTTGGTATATTGAATTTTTTGTTATAATTCAAACTGGTGTTTGTAATGTCATCTTCAATGCCAATTGTAAAGTGGTTTTTTGGTTCTTGTAATTTCAAGTTTTCAAAAATAGCTTTCACCATGGCTGGGTTAAATTCTTTTCCGCCAAGTCCAAAACGCCCACCAAAAACTTCAATATTTTTTTTGCTTTCATGAATAATTGCGCATACGTCAAGATATAGTGGTTCGCCAAAACTGCCTTGTTCTTTTGTTCTATCTAACACTGCAATTTTTTGCACTGATTTTGGCAATAAGTTCAAAAAGTATTTAGAATCAAATGGTCTATATAAATTTATTTTTAATAGTCCAATTTCATCATCGTTTGAATGATTGATGTAATCTTTGACTGTATCAGCGCCACTTGCCATCACACAAACAACATATTTTGCATTTTGGTTTCCTATATATTCCATAATGTGATGTTCTTTTCCGCTAATGTCTGCAATATCATGAAAAGTTTTTTCAAGTTCTGCTGGAAGATTGTTGTATGCCAAATTGCTCTTTTCCCTGCCTTGAAAAAATATGTCTTGACTTTCGTTTGTTCCATATTGTTTTGGATTGTTTGGACTTAAACTACGGTCTTTGTATTCTTTCAATGCATTATATGGGTATATTCTTTTTAATTCTTCATCTTCAAAAGTATTTATAACAGAAATTTGATGACTTGTTCTAAATCCATCAAAAAAGTGCAAGAATGGTATTCTTGTTTTCATACTGGTCAAAAAACTTGCAATAGCAAAATCATAACTCTCTTGTGGATTACTGCTACTTAGCATTGCAAAGCCAGTTTGTCTTGAACTCATCACATCACCATGGTCGCAAAAAATATTCAAACTGTGTGTTGCTAGACTTCTGCTCGCAACATTGATAACAACTGGTAGCATTTCGCCAGCAATTTTGTACATATTTGGCAGCATCAAAAGTAATCCCTGACTTGATGTAAAAGTTGTTGAAACTGTTCCGGAAAGGGCAGAGCCGTGCAAAGCGCCAGCAACGCCACCTTCACTTTGCATTTCGGTTATATCAACAACATTTCCGAAAATATTCTTTTCACCACGTGTTGCCATTTCATCGCAAACTTCTGCCATCGTACTGCTTGGGGTTATTGGATAAATAAAACTTATTTCACTCAATTTATAACTTGCTTTTGCAACAGCGGTGTTTGCGTCAATAATTTCTCTTTTCATACATTTAATTATATATCACTTTTATTTTTTTAGCAATTTATATTAATATTTTCTTGACAATATGGTAAATTAAAAATCAGTTCC
>CADBPU010000073.1 GCA_902796635.1 uncultured Eubacteriales bacterium
ATGGACTCATTTCACTCAGTCAATTTTCTGTTGGTGGTGGTCATATTTCAGCCGACCTTTGCCAAGTGCTTCAAATATCATTCAAGGAAGCCGAAAATTTGAAAAGAAAAGTTGTTTTGAGTTTGGCGGCAACAGATAGTGATTTTTATGAAGTCAATGTCAATGGAGATATAACACCAGTCAGCGCAAAACTCACCAATGAAATTGTTTCTTCTCGTCTTGATATGATTGTTGACCTTATCAACAGATGTCTTGTCAAGATGAAGGGTAATAACTATTTGCCAATATTCATAACGGGTGGTGGTGTTTGTCTTCTTAAAGGTGGCAAGGACTACATAAGCAAAGGTGTTGGAGAAAATGTCGAAGTGCTTTCAAGCAAAGTCCCACAACTCAGCAAACCTACATATTCAAGTGTTTTAGGACTTTTGGATTTGGCACTTAAAGAAAACAAAACAAAAAAAGTTGGTTTATTTCAAAAAATAAAAAATTGGTTTAAGAAATAATCACAAAAAATAAGGGGAATATAAAATGTTTAATGAAGAAGAAATGTTAAGAGATGGTTCAGTTGCAAACATCAAGGTTATCGGTATTGGTGGTGGTGGTTGCAATGCAGTACTAAGAATGATTGCATACAACTTCAAAGGTCCAGAATTTATTGCTGTAAATACTGATAGACAAGCGCTTCTCAGCAATCCTGCACCAAAGAGAATTCAAATTGGCGACAAACTCACAAAGGGTTTGGGCGCTGGTGCAAATCCAGAAGTTGGTCAAAAAGCAGCAGAAGAAAGCAAACAACAAATTGCAGAAGTTTTGCAAGGTGCTGACCTTGTGTTTATCACAGCAGGTATGGGTGGTGGCACAGGTACAGGTGCTGCACCAGTCGTTGCACAAATTGCAAAAGATATGGGCATACTCACAATTGCAGTTGTTACAAAACCATTTCCTTTTGAAGGAAAAATTCGTGCTGCAAATGCAGAAAAGGGTATTGCAAATCTCAAAAAATATGTTGACACTCTTGTTATTATTCCAAATGAAAAACTTTTGAAAGTTATGCCAAAAGGCACATCTGTGTTTGAAAGTTTCAAATATGCAGACGAAGTTCTCCGTCAAGGCATCCAAGGCATATCAAACCTTATTATCAAACCAGGTATCATCAATCTTGACTTTGCTGACGTAAAAACAGTTATGAAAAATCGTGGTTATGCTCACATGGGTATCGGTATTGGCAAAGGCGAAAATAAAGTGCAAGAAGCTGTTAGAAATGCAGTTTATAGCCCACTTCTTGAAACTCAAATTGAAGGTGCAACAGCAGTTCTTCTCAATGTTACTGGTGGCGTTGACATGGCTCTTGATGAAGTTAATGAAGCAAGTGAACTTGTTAGAGAAGTTGTTGATCCAAATTGCAACATTATATTTGGTACAAGTATCAATGAGAGTATGAAAGACGAAGTTGAAGTAACAATCATCGCAACAGGTTTTACTGGTGGCAGTTTTGAAAAAGAACAACCACAACAAAACGATATGAAAAATCAATATCAAAGATTTATGAATATCGGGGGACAAAATATCAATCAAAACTTGTTCTCAAAAAGTGCAGAAGAAGAAGCACAAAAAACCTATCAATCACCATTGGGTCAAGCACCAAACAGACCTTTTGTGAATGATAGACCACCATTTGCAAGCCAACCAGCATATCAAGCACCAAAAACAGAAATGCATGAAGAAAATGGCAGAATAATGGTTGAAGATGATGACATCCCACCATTTTTAAGAAAGCTTAAAAATAAATAATTTGAAGTAATAAAAAAACACCAAATATTTGGTGTTTTTTATTTTATTTTATTTTATTTTATTTTATTTTATTTTATTTTTGGTTCTAACATCTTTTGATAGTTTTGTAAGAATTCATAAAAATCATCTTTTTCTTGTTTGCTTTTTTCAAAAAGAGTGGTGTCGTGTGTTGTTTCGTAGTAATTTGCAAAACGTCTTTCTCGCATCAAATGCTCTTCAAAATTTGCTGTTGGTTTTGGACTATCAATAATAAGTGGGTTTTTGTTTTGTTTGATTAGGTCTGGGTTGTATCTAAACAAATGCCAGTATCCACACTTTACAGCATCAAGTTGTTGCTGAATATTTTTACTCATATCAATTCCGTGATTTATGCAAGGTGCGTATGCAATAATGATGCTTACGCCGTCATGCTTTTCTGCTTCTAAAAACGCCTTTATGACTTGATTATTGTCTGCACCAAGACAAACTTCGGCAACATACACATCTTTGTATTGCAAGGCAGATAAAGCCAAATTTTTCTTGCCGGATTTTTTGCCCCCGCTTGCAAATTTGATTGCGCTTGC
>CADBPU010000074.1 GCA_902796635.1 uncultured Eubacteriales bacterium
AAAAACATGCTGAGCAGAGCATGTTTTTTATTTTACAAATTTTTCGTTATTTAATATTGCCTTATCATATGGTTTCAATGCCTTTGCTTTTTTATGATATTTGACAAAATTTTCGTAATCGTTTAAGTAATAATAACAAAAACTAAGTTGTAAATATGGTATAAAATCAAAGTAGTCATTTTCAATAAATTCACCGCTTTTTTTATTTTTCTGGCAATTTAACGCAGTTTTATACCAAAAAATTGCATTTTTATAGTTATTTTCTTGAATATAGATAAAACCAAGTTTACAGCAAACAAGTGCATTTGGTGGGCTAGTATTCATGCTTTCAATTAAATATTTTTTTGAGTTTTTTAAGTCATTAAGATAAAAATAACAATCACTGATTGTGATGTATGCATCAATAATATTAGGTAAAAATTTGTTTTGCATTTTCAAAAATTTTTTCAAATTTGAAATTGTTTTTTTGTAATATTTGTTATAAAAAAGTTCTTTTGAATAGTAAAATTGTTCTCTTTGATTAAAAATTACACCATTATTTATATTTTTTTTGTAAATTTTCAAATTTCTTTTTGTATCTCTTACAGCTTCAATTTTTCTGTGTTCTATTGCAACGTCAAGATATTCAATTCTACCAAACGGAATAATTACTTCATGCACAAACCCAACAAACTTTGCATTGGAGCAATTTTTGACTATACGTTCTCTAAAATATTCAAAAGTGCAGTTATCATTTTCATCAAAAGCGATTTGATATTTTAGCATATATGTTTCAGCAATTAATTTATTTTTCAGTTGATTGATTTTTGCGATATTTTTATCAGTTATTACATCATCAGCATCAAGCCACATGATATATTCACAAGTTGCAAATTTCACTGAATAGTTCCTTGCTAATGAAAAATCGTCTTTCCAATCAAAAAAATAGACGTTTTTTGTGTATTTTTTTGCAATTTCTATGGTTTTGTCTGTTGAACCAGTATCCACTACAATAATTTCATCTGCAAATTTTTGCACACATTGCAAACACCTATTTAGTACTTTTTCTTCATTTTTAACAATCATGCAAACTGATAAACTACTCATGCATTAATATATGATTGATTTGATTTTTTTGATAAAATAAATTTTATCATTATTGAATTTTGTTTCATAAAAAAGAGTATGGAAAGTTATAATCAATACATAATTTCGAAAAATGCAATAAGATTAAATTTATCAAAATTTCGAAAAATAAATAAAGATTGCAAGGTTTGTGCGGTTGTAAAAGCAAACGGCTATGGAGTTGGTTTTGAAAATGTTGTTAGCCAGATTGACGACAAAGTTGATTTTTATGCCGTTGCATGTTTCTGCGAAGCAACAAGACTAAGAAAAATTACAAACAAGCCAATTTTGATTTTGAATTTTGTTCCAAAACAATCAATCTATGAGTGCATCAAGAATAATATTTCTATTTCTGTGTGTGATTATGAACAATTAAAAGTTTTGTGTAAATATATAAAAAATAGTAAAAATAAATTTAATGATGGAAAATTGAAAAACAAAAAATTAAATATTCACTTTGCAATTAATACAGGTATGAATAGAGTAGGATTTAAGAGTAAAGATTCTTTTTATAAGTCTTTAATATTATTAAAAAAATATCAAAAATATATAAACATTGAAGGGATATTTACACATTTTTATAATGCATATAACAGTATTGCTACACAAAAACAATTTTGTATATTTATGCAATATGTAAATATGCTTTCTTTGCATTTTGATATCAGTAATATTATTAAACATGCATCAAACAGTTTGGCTGCAACAAAATACAAAAAATATAATTTGAATATGGTTCGTCTTGGCATCATTTTGTATGGCTTTTTGGAAAATAAAAATTTGGCAAAAAAATTAAATTTGAAACCTGCTATTAGTATCAAATCAAAATTGATTGATATTCAAAATGTTAAAAAAGGTGAAAGTGTTGGGTACGATGCATCTTTTGTTGCATCAAAAGATATGACAATAGGTGTTGTGCCACTTGGCTATGCTGATGGAATATTTCGTAGTTGTGCAAAAAAAGGGTATGTGCTTTGTGGTGGAAAAAAGTGTAAAATTGTAGGTAGAATTTGCATGGATATGTTTATGGTTGATATATCAAAAACACATGCGAAAATTTTTGATGAAGTTGTGGTTATTGGCAAAGATAAATTTGGAAATAAAATATCAGTTGACGATGTTGCAAAAAAATGTAATACCATTAGTTATGAAATTTTGACAAACATAAAAAAAAGTAGATTTAATGTAAAAATTGCTTAAAAAGTATTAAAATTGCAAATTTTTTAATATTTTTTATTATTTTTGATGCAAATGCTATGAAAAAATTTGAATTTATGATAATATGTATATATGCGAATAATTGCAGGAAAATATAAAGGAAAAGTATTAAAAGAATTTGTTTTGTCATCAACAAGACCAACTGCCGACATGGTGCGAGAAGCACTTTTTGACAAACTTGGATATACTACTGTTGACTGCGTTTTTTTGGATCTTTTTGCAGGAACTGGTGCAGTTGGAATTGAAGCATTAAGTAGGGGTGCAAAAGAGTGTTATTTTGTTGATAAAAATTTGGAAGCAATAAAAATAATCAAAAATAATTTAAGTTTGATTAATACAAAAAATGGTTTAGTTTTTAATTATAATTTCAAAACTGCACTAAGCAAGTTTGCAAAAAATAATATAAAATTCAACATTATATTTTTAGACCCACCTTATGCAACAAATTGTGCAGAAGAAGCAATAAGTTATATAAATAGTCATGAATTGTTAAGAGAAAATGGCCTGATTATTTGGGAACATGATGTTGAAAAAATAGACTATATTGCAACAAATTTTGCTGATTATCAAACAAGAAAATACGGCAAAAAATATTTGACATACCTTTACAACATTAAATAATTATTAGTAATAATGAATAATTATGCATTAATTAAAATGCTATTTTATGAATTATGGGGTAAAAATGAAAATCATTACATTAAACATTAAAGACGGTTTTCCACCAAGTGATGTTGCTGTGGCAAATTTAGAGATTGAGATTGATGCACTTTCTGGCACAGAAACAAAAGTTATCAAAGTGGTGCATGGCTATGGCTCTCATGGTGTGGGTGGCGAAATAAAAAAATTGGCACATAGTCGCCTTATGCAACTCAAAAAGCAAAACAAAATTCTCGATTTTATACCGGGAGAAAAATTTGGAGAAATCGAAAAACACAGTGATTTTATTATAAATAATTTTCCGGAACTTATTATTGATACAGATTTGAAAAATTATAATAGTGGAATAACTTTGGTATTTTTGAAATAAAAAGTATTGAAATTTAATGCCATACATCAAAAAACATTAAAATCTGATGCCTGGTATTTTTTATATTGTCTTATAGATTATATGCTTGATATTTCATATAAAATATGATATTATATTAAAATGTTTGTATTAATCAATACAAATTTGGAGTTAATATGTTTAGACACAGAAGTGATGGAATTTTAGATACATCAGACCCAATTCTTAATATTGCAACACATATCATGCCACGTA
>CADBPU010000075.1 GCA_902796635.1 uncultured Eubacteriales bacterium
AAAGAAACCATCAACAATCTTTTTTTCTTCTTCTGTAAAATCAAGTGTCCTTACGGGCAGACCCTTTTCAAGTTGTGAAATGCACATTTCAAGCAGACGTACCTCATCTTTTTGCTCTTTTGTTGCACTGCCACCCTTTGCAATCTTTACTGCTTTTTCATATCTCTTTTGTGCCGTTTCCAAATCCGCAAGTTGGAGTTCTGTGTTTATTGTATCAATATCATCAAGTGGATCAACTCTGTTTTCTACGTGCACAATCTTTTGGTCTTCAAAACAACGCACTACATGAACAATTGCATCAACTTCTCTTATATGACTCAAAAACTTATTGCCAAGACCTTCACCCTTGCTTGCACCTTTTACAATTCCTGCAATATCAACAAACTCAATTACTGCTGGCGTCACTTTTTGACTTTTATATAGTTCAGCCAACTTTGAAAGTCTATCATCTGGCACAGCAACAATACCCACATTTGGTTCTATTGTACAAAATGGATAATTTGCACACTCTGCGCCTGCTTTTGTTATTGCATTAAATAATGTGCTTTTGCCAACGTTTGGTAAACCTACAATTCCTAATTTCATTTTTTATCTTCCTATATATTTGTTTGCACAACTATGTTATCACTACATCATTTTTTTTGCAAACAAAATAAACACATAAAACAAAAAGGCATAAAGATTAAAAATCTTTACGCCCTAAATTTATAACATTTTGTGGCTTTTTAGGTATACAGTCAAAACTGCAATATCTGCTGGACTGACACCACTAATACGGCTTGCTTGCCCCATATTGAGTGGCTGAATTTTGCTCAATTTTTCCCTTGCTTCAAGTCGCAAACCTGCAATTTGGTTGTAATCAAAATTTTGTGGCAAAATTATTTTTTCTTGCCTTTTAGCATCGTCAATTTGCACCTGCTCTTTGGCAATATATCCTTCATATTTTGTTTGAATTGTGATTTCATTAAGTACTTCGTCATTAAATCCCTTGAATAATCCCAATGTATCTTTAAGCATCTTTGCTGTTATTCCAGAACGTCTCAGCATATTTTGAACAGTTGTTCCTGTTGATAATTCTGTTTCGCCAACGCTTTTTAACATATCATTAATTTTTTTGCTTGGAGCAATAACTTTTGAAAGTTGTTTCTCAGCACGTTTTATTGCTTTTTTCTTTTTCAAAAACAAATTCCAACGCTCATCATCAACAAGACCATATTCTCTACCAATTTCAGTCAATCGCAAATCGCAATTATCTTGCCTTAAATGCAATCTATATTCTGCCCTGCTTGTAAGCATTCTATACGGCTCATCTGTGCCCTTTGTGACAAGGTCGTCAATCAAAACACCAATAAACGCCTCATCTCTTTTGAGTACAAGTTGGCTTTTGCCTTGAATTTCCCTGCTTGCATTTATACCTGCAACAAGCCCTTGACAACCTGCTTCTTCATATCCACTTGTACCGTTGATTTGACCAGCACAGAATATGCCCTTGATATTTTTATATTCAAGTGTTGGAAAAAGTTGTAAACTGTTGATGCAATCATACTCAATGGCATAGGCATCACGCATAATCTTTGCATTTTCAAGACCTTTTATGCTGTGGAGCATATTTCTTTGCACATCAACGGGTAAACTTGTTGATAGTCCTTGCACATATGTTTCTTTTGTTGATAAGCTCTCTGGTTCCAAAAAGAGTTGATGTCTATCTTTATCCTTAAATCTCACAATTTTTGTTTCGATGCTTGGGCAATATCTTGGGCCAACACCTGTGATAAGTCCACTATAGATTGGGCTATCCTTTATATTCTCCATTATTATTTTGTGAGTGTTTTGATTTGTATATGTCAAATAACAAACTGCTTTATTTTTTGGCTGTTTTTTTGTAAGTCTGCTGAAAGGCAAAATGTTTTCATCACCATATTGAACTTCCAACCCATGAGTATTTATAGTGTCAAAATTTACTCTTGTTGGTGTTCCTGTTTTGAACCTAAAAATTTCAAATCCACACTTAATGAGACTTTGTGTCAATTTGCTTGCGTTTTTGAAGCCATTTGGGCCAGTTTCTTCAACATGATTTCCAATGATAATTCTACTTTTTAAGTAAACGCCAGTGCAGAGAACAACTGCCTTGCAATAATAAATTTCATTTAATGTGGTTTTTACACCATACAACTTGCCATTTTTGTGTAATAATTCACTAACTTCGGCTTGTTTTATATCTAGATTTGGTTGATTTTCTAGCACTTTTTTCATCTCTTGATGATACATAGTCTTATCTTCTTGTGCTCTCAATGATTGCACTGCTGGACCTTTGCTTGTGTTGAGCATACGCATAAGAATAGCACATCTATCTGCCATTTTACCCATCTCGCCACCAAGTGCATCAATCTCGCCAACGATTTGACCTTTTGCTGTGCCACCAATGCTTGGATTGCATGCCAAAAACCCTATGCTATCCAAACTGAGTGTTAGCATAAGTGTTTTTATTCCTGTTCTTGCAAGTGCAAGTGCTGCTTCACAACCAGCGTGGCCAGCACCAACAACAACTGCTTCGTAATCCTTATTGATATTTTGTATCATATTATTCCTTAACTTATTAATTTAATAAAAAATTACTCTAATTAAAAAGTGCTACATGATTATAGCACTTTTGTTTTTTTGTGTAAACACTTTGATTGAATTTATTTTGATTTGTTATTTACCCAAACAAAACTTTGAGAATATTGTATTGATTATTTCCTGATTATTTACAACGCCTGTTATTTCGCCAAGTGAAAGCCAAGCAGATTTTATGTCAGTTGAAACAAGGTCAAGCG